>DASUFM010000294.1:0-6395 GCA_036274535.1 Blastocatellia bacterium | reverse complement strand
CCGAATTTATTCCCAACGAAGCGGCTCGATCGTCAGGGCTGAATCGCGTCGCTCAAAATCAGCGCGGCTTCGTAGGCGTCGGCGGACACCACGTCCATAGCCTCCCCATGCAGTCGCCGCCAACAAGGAGGTTGGTTTCATGTCAGATACATTTGTGATCAGAGGCATAGTGCGCGAAAAAGAGAGCAAGATCGGGCTTCCCGGCCTGATCGTTCGCGCTTACGACAAGGATCTGCTTTACGACGACCTGATGGGCGAAGACCGAACGTCATGCGACGGCGGCTTTCGAATCGTCAGCGAAGCGGAAGACTTCAGGGATTTCTTCGACAAACGCCCTGACGTCTATCTGCGGATCATGGTTCCGGGCCAAGGCGGAGCCGCGCCCAGCGAAGTTTTCAACACCTCCCATGCAGTTCGCTGGAACGCGCAACACAGCGAATACATGGTGGTCGAGATTCCGCACTCGATCGCATGCGACTTGCCGAGCGGAGAAGGTGAACACAGTCACGGAGGCGGGCATAGTCATGAACACGGCGATCATCATTCGGAGGAGTGTTGCGACCACGAGCGCCACAAGCCGCGACATTGCTCGCCCATCACGAAATGCCGCGACATCTATATGAAGATCGAGAAGCTTCCCGCCTACAGTCCGGTTGCCCCCGATGACGCCGAGCATGACAAATACCGGCGCGATTGCATGCGAAACGAGGATCACGAAGACACCCGTATCCCCGAGACCGAAGTGGAACAGCGGCGGATGGACGCCTTGGTCTACCGGGAATACCTCGATCCGAATTACACAATCCCGAAGAACGTCCCATTGATTACGGCGGACATCAACGAGCCACGTCCCGAACGCCGCATTCCTGGAACCGTGATTTACGCCTCGCCAGGCGAGCGGCTCTTCGTTCATGTCTGCAATGGCGATGATGAACCGCACAGCTTCCACGTACACGGGTTGATTTACGGCATAGATTCAGACGGATCCTGGCCCTTCGGCGTGCATGACGCTGACGGCCGCCGCAGCGACGCCATCTGCCCCGGGCAGACCTGGTGTTACGTCTTCGACGTGACCGAGGATACGATCGGCGCATGGCCATTCCACGATCACCACATGCATATCATGGAGTCGGTGGATCGCGGCCTGTTCGGCGGAGTCGTCGTCCGCGACCATCGTTGCCCAAAACCTGATTACGAGGTCCCGCTCTTCTTTCATCGTCTGACGCCCAAGCAGGGAGAGGCCGCCTTCGACAGTGGCGCACTGAATCCTGGCGACACCTTCAGCCACACCTTTAATGAAGAAGGGACGTTCAACTACCATTGCCGCTTTCACCCGATGAGCGGAGTCGTCCGCGTGACGACGACCGGCCCTACCTCCGAAAGCGTGAACATCCTCGACGGGCCGGGGCGCTTTGAACAGGACGACGTGACAATCCGCGTGGGAGGAACGGTCACCTGGACGCACGCGGGGGCGGAACCGCATACCGTAACCGATACCGGCGGCGCGGGGCTGGAATCGTTCGCGTTCAACGGCCGCACATTCGTAGGCAACACGCCCACGATCGTGGCCCGCAGCGGCAAGCGCATTCGCTGGTATGTGTTCAATCTCGATCTTTCAGCCGGTTGGCACAACTTCCACGTACACGGACAGCGCTGGGATGTCGGTCACGAAACGGTTGACACGCGTACTCTCGGGCCGGCTGAATCATTCGTCGCGGACACAATCGTTCCTCCCGTCATCCTGCTCCCGCTCGACGACGACTGCCATTCACACAAGGGGCATCGCCATGAGAAAGAGTGCGGCTGCGGGAAGAGCGTAGGCCATAAGCGCGCGCAAATGCCTGTGTTAGTGACGGGCGTGGCGATCGGACACGGGCATGGCGGAGGACACGCCACGCCCCATACGGCCGCGCCAATCATTGCCGAGCATATGGACGAGTCGCATCACTATGACGAATCTGACGAAGAATCGGAAAAGAAGCCGCGGCGCGTGAGGCTTCAAGGGGATTTCCTCGTCCACTGCCATGTTGAAATGCATATGATGGAAGGCATGGCTTGCGTCGTCCGCGCGATTCAAGAAGTTGCGCTTACTCCGGCGCTCGAGGATGCGCTCGGCTTCGATCCGCCGCTGGCGACAAATGACACCTGTCCCGATGTGCCGGTCCATCCGTGCATGCACGGCGGCGCCGGATCTTGGGAACAGCTGCCTGATTCGCCGATCTTCATCGTCCACGCGGCCATGCTGCACACCGGCAGAGTGCTCCTCTGGTCTGGCGCGGCCGAAGCCGGATATCCTCTTACTTCTCTGGTGTGGGACCCCGCCAACCCGGCCGACATGACTAATATGCACGCTTACAGTCAGGACCTCTTCTGCAGCGGGCATGCGTGGTTGCCGGACGGACGACTGTGCGTCGCCGGCGGCTACGTCGCGGGTACATTCAGTCATTCGCGCGCAACCTTCCTCTTTGATCCGGCGGCAGCTACGCCATGGACTCAGGTGGCGGATATGAATCTGGTGCGCTGGTATCCGACCCTCCTGACCTTGCCCGACGGTCGAATTCTGGCGGTGTCCGGACAGGGCGCAAACCGTCAGGAAATTTATGATGCGGGGACCAATACGTGGCAATTTGTAACTGGCGCAGATCGCACGTTCCCGGAACTCTATCCGAGTCTAGATCTGCTTCCGTCAGGAGAGGTTTTCTATTCACGAGCCGGGTGGGCACAGTCGAATCTGGGCCAACCAGGCACTGCGCGACTCGCCCTCACCGGCCCTCTGTCGGGACTGTGGAGCGACCTCGGCCAACAACAATTTTACGACCGGCAGGAGGGCACGGCGGTCATGCTGATTGACACGACAGTCTCCCCCCCTGCGACAAAAGTCTACATCATCGGCGGCGGCGTCTCCGGCCCGGCGACTACTCGCAACCCGCAAAGCGCCGAAGCGATCGATCTCACGACGCTAGCCGGCGCGGCCTGGTCGCGGATCGCAGACATGAACTTCCCGCGCACCAACGTAAATGTTGTGCCGTTGCCTGACGGCACGCTTCTCGTGATCGGCGGCCAAAGAAACGGCAAATGGAACACCAATCCCGGCGCCGTCCTGGAGGCCGAAATCTACGACCCACAGACCAACACCTGGACGCCAACCGCGCCGATGATGTTCCCGCGGCAATACCACAGCATCGCTGTGCTCCTGCCCGACGGCCGCGTGCTTAGCGCCGGCGGAGTTGATCCTTCGGGCGTGCCGCAGCGGGATCAACGCAACATGGAAATCTTCAGCCCGGGATATCTCGCGATGGGGTCGCGTCCTACGATCACCAATGCGCCCGCGAATGTCGCATACGGCGCCAGTTTCGACATTGACACGCCGGACGCTTCGCAGATCGCTTCCGTGGCGTTGCTCAGACCGGCCTCGGTCACACATCACACTGACGCCGGCGCGCGTTACATCAAGATTCCGATTTTGAGCCGGACGGCGTCTCGACTGACCTTGCGCGCCCCGACAAACGGCAACATTGCGCCTCCGGGCTATTACATGGCGTTCATCGTGGATGGCGACAACGTGCCTTCAATCGGGAAGTTTATCCGAATTTCGTGATGAATGTCTCCATTCAGTAGCTAGCCGCGGCTGTTTCAGCCCCTCGCAGGTGGCTCCCAGCCGCGGCTGGGGATACAACTTGCTCTTTTTTTTATATTAAGGCTGTGTCGACCGCTTTGGCCAAATCGTCCGCCGATAAGCTAGCAATAGCCTGGGCGTTTCAAATTGACCTGCGCCTGCTGAATCGGCCCCTTTTTTCTGACGTTGGCATTCACCGCATTTAACTGCGGAGTAAATCGAAAATCCGCGCATAAAACTCGCCCGTCTCTGCAGCTCTTCTCACTTTTCGGGAGATGGCGTCTGTCAGCGATATTTCACCGGATAAGATGAAGTAGAGATCTTGGCCAGTCATGCCAATGATGTTTGTAGCGCGTCCGCGAGCGAATGCGGAGAGCCCCTCTTCGGAAAAACCGCTGATGCTTACGAATAGTCCTCGAGTCCACGTCGATTTACTTTGTACCTTCTCTCTGAAGACTAGCAGATCAGCTTGCGACGTCGGTTTTGCTTGCCATTTGGCTTCAAGCAGATAAACGTCGCCGTTGAATTCAAAACTGCCGTCTATTTGCTCCCCTACTAATCGAAAAGAACTTCGCGGCGCCAGGCCGTGCGCGTCAAACAGATCTTTCAAAAATCTTTCAAACTCAAAGCCGCGACTATGCGGTTCAATTTTGTTGAGAGCTAGCAACTTTTCATTTAACTCTGCGAGAGCAGCCAGGCCTACAGCGGGATATTTATTGCTACGGGGGCTTATTGCTTTGAAGTACACCTGAATCCCGTCAATTATTAAGCCTTCCCGCTCACAGAGCGCTCGCAATTTTTGTCTCGGCTCGTCCGAAGCGTATTGCTGGGCAATGGCGTATCCCAATATTTTCAGGAACCTGTCTGCGTCATCTTGGCGGCGCCAGTTAAGCGAAGCGTAGTACTCTTCTACAAGTGTTCGACGTTGCCCGCTTGTCATGCAATCAGACGGCATCTTCCCCCGCTTCACGCCAGCCATTGTAAAAATATCGTTTATCTGTCGGATGACAAAATAATTGACACAAAATTCGCGGAAGTCGGTTCTCAACAGCGGCGAGACAAGTTCCATAGAAATTTACTCGGTACCTTTGTAGCGGCTTTGTCTTATAACGGTTTACAGACGATCCGATCTAACGGACATTGCTATTGAGATTGTTGGCATGGACAGACTGAGTGTACAACATCCTTGAGGCCGATGTGTAGAGAAAGCTGTTCAGCGCTGATAGCAATGGGATGTCTTCGGAGTCTTTAGTAGAGGTGTGGCGCTTTAGCGCCTGCCCTCTGTCAATGATAACCGCAGCGAGGCGAACCATATTCCCGTATACAAGTATAAATTCGCCCTTGCAAGGCGTGAACTTGGCCGTGACCGGAGCGCGCATTCTGCGCGCAAATGCGCCATGCTTATTTTCGTCTTGACCTTATACCTTGGTATAAGGCGCATACTATAAACGCCGTCGGAGGAAAAGCAGATGCGTATCGGAGAGATCGCCGCACAGGCAGGAGTCAATGTTCAAACCATTCGTTTCTACGAACGCCGGGGCTTGCTCAAAAAGCCCCGGCGCCTTCAGTCCGGGTACCGCGATTATCCGGCGGGAGTCGTGAATGTCGTCCGTTTCATTAAACGGACCCAGAAGCATGGCTTCACACTCCAGGAAATCGAACGCCTCCTGCGGCGACTGGCGGCGCGATCATTGACCGCCGCCGAGGTGCGCGCCGGCTTCGAAGCCAAGATTCAAAGCCTCGATGAACAGATTCGCGACATGCAAAAGATGCGCGATGAATTGGGCGCGAGTTTGGACAATTGCGAATGCCGTGACGGGCATTCGCTCTGCCCCGGGTTAAAAGCCATCGCCGATAGCGTCGCGCGGTTAATGTGAAAGCGGCTTCATCGAAGCAAACAGGTAATGACTATTGGAGGATAGTATGCTCAGTCTCAAAACACTTTTCCGCATCGTAACAGCTGGATCGATCAGTTTCAGCCTCCTGGGAATCTCGGCCAATGCTCAAGCAATCAAACAGGAGAAGAAAATGAATGAGAACGTCGCCAGTGAGTCGCCGATCGCTTGCAACCTTAATGCGCTCGACAGAGAGCAACGGCGGCGACATCAGTCGCTGACTGAGCAGTTGCGCGCGGCCGCGCAGGAAACGCGCGAACTGACTGACGGATACTCATTTCGCCTGCCGTCTGATGAAGCGACAATTCAAAAAACCGCCGAATGGATCACGATGGAACGACGATGCTGTCCGTTTATCGCCTTTGGGATTGAAGTGGGTCGCGAGGGCGGGCCGCTCTGGCTCAGCCTGACGGGGCGTGAGGGCGTCAAAGCTTTCTTGAAAACTGAATTCGACCTCAAATGACGGTCATTCGGCTATACTGCCAGAATGGTCTTATTGCGAGCCGCTTTCTTATTCATCCTGACCGCCTGTGCGGAAATTTTAGGCTGCTATCTCCCCTATCTTTGGCTGCAAGAAAACAGGTCGATGTGGTTGCTCTTGCCTGCGGCAGTCAGCCTCGCCGCCTTCGCATGGCTCTTGAGCCTGCATCCGGGGGCGGCGGCTCGCACTTATGCGGCTTACGGCGGCGTATATATCAATGTCGCCCTGGCATGGTTGTGGATTGTAGAAAATCATCGCCCCAGTCGTTGGGAGATCATCGGGGCCACAGTGAGCCTGATCGGAATGGGTATTATCATCCTCGGCGCCAGAGAAAAATGAGAACGAACCCGTCCTCATTTTTCTCATTAATTGGCAATGAGTATCGATATATTTGGTGGCCTCA
>DASUFM010000293.1:0-2258 GCA_036274535.1 Blastocatellia bacterium | reverse complement strand
CATCTGACGCCTTCGAGCGCATTAAAGAGATCGTCGCCGATCAGGTTCCAAATTTCCCTGCGGGCGACGGCAAGCTTAAAGTTCCGGCCGCATGGCTGATCGAACGCGCGGGATTCCATAAAGGCTACAATCGCGGGCGGGCGGGAATCTCATCGAAGCACACCCTGGCCATTGTCAATCGCGGCGGCGCAACCGCGCGTGAAGTGATCGGGCTGATGAATGAGATTCAGGAGCGAGTGGCGGAAAAATTCGGCGTCGCCCTCATGCCGGAGCCTGTTTTTGTCGGCTTTGAAATGGTAAGCTGCTCACCGCCCCATGAATAGGTCCTATAAGTCCTATTAGTCCTATTAGCTCGACTTTGTCCATTGTGAGATCGGCGCCGGAGCGCCGATCTCACAATGGACAAAGTCACGTTAAACCGTTAATTGCCTGGCGAACCGCTTATCCGCATAGGTCGCAAGCGCTTAGTCTCAGGTTAAGTGAGCGGTTAATCGCAGGTTAACCGGCGATATTCGACGCTTGATATTTTTCAACCTCATCGGATTACGAGATTGAAAAATGGCGCTGACCTTGTCCTTTTTGTGGCGCCGCCCGCAAGCGCCAGCGCCACAAAAAGGACAAGGTCGAGATTAGAGGAGCTATTAAAAGTGAAATCAATTGTGGTTCCCTTTCATAACGAAGAAGAGAACCTTCCACTTCTTTATCGGCGTTTGACAAAAGTGATGGAAGACCTCGGCGAAGACTATGAGCTGGTCTTTGTCGATGACGGGAGCTCTGATCGCACGCCGGTGATTCTGAGAGACATCTCCGCGCTCGACCCTCGCGTAACAGGCGTCCGATTGCGGCGCAATTTCGGCCAGACCGCGGCGCTGGCCGCCGGATTCGATTACGCTCAGGGCGAAGTGATTATCGCCATGGACGGCGACTTGCAGCATCAGCCGGAAGACATTCCGCGATTTCTGGCGAAACTCGAAGAAGGATACGACGTGGTCAGCGGCTGGCGTCAGAATCGCCAGGACGGTTTCCTGCGCTCGTTTCCGTCGAAGGTCGCGAACAATCTGATGGCGCGCGCTTCGGGGGTGCGGATTCACGACTTCGGCACGACGTTCAAAGCCTACCGCCGCGAAGTGCTCGAAAGAATCCCGATCTACGGCCAGATGCACCGCTTCATTCCGGCGATGGCCAGCATCGAAGGCGCGCTCATCGCCGAAATCCCCATCGAAGACAAACCTCGCGTGAACGGCAAATCCCATTACGGCTTATCACGCACGTTCCGCGTGATGTTCGACATCCTGACCATACGCCTCATCGTGCGATACTTCTCGCGCCCGCTGCATTTCTTCGGCGGCGTGGGGGCGGCGATGATCGCGCTGGCCGGAACGCTGGCCGCCTGGCTGTTGTTCAAAAAGCTCTACTGGCGCGAAAACATATTCATTGAAAACGGGCCGATGCTGCTCTTCGCCGCCGTGAGTTTTCTGGGAGGAGTTCAGTTTCTGGGGTTGGGGCTGCTCGGCGATCTTTTCACTCGCCTCTATTACGCGCCGGAGCGGAGAAATATTTATAACGTGGCGCGCATCTTTCGGAGCGAAATGCCCAGGGCGTTTGAAGAAGAGAGGCAATAGTAGAGTTCGCATGGCAGTAACTACCGAAATCGTA
This sequence comes from Blastocatellia bacterium, assembly GCA_036274535.1. GTDB lineage: Bacteria > Acidobacteriota > Blastocatellia > RBC074 > RBC074 > JAJVID01. Next base: position 602 of record DASUFM010000293.1, on the reverse strand, counting down.
AATCGCAAGCTCAGTCATTTCGACCTCTGCGCGAATCAGGACGTGGAGTTCCGTGAGAAAACCACCCTTTTCGAAGACGTCGAACTGGTTCATCAACCGCTGCTGGAAACCAGGCTCGAAGACATAGATCTGAGCGTGGTCGCGCTCGGCAAACGTCTGAGCTATCCGCTGATCATCACCGGGATGACCGGGGGCGCGGAAGAAGTCGGGCGTTTCAACCGGGAAATCGCCGCGCTGGCCGATCGAATGGGAATCGGATTCGGCGTGGGGTCGCAGCGCGCGGCGCTCCGCCATCCTGAAATGAAGAAGACATTTCAGGTGCGCGACGTCGCGCCGAACGTCCTGTTGTTCGGCAACATAGGCGTGGCGCAGGCGCGCGAAATGAGCGCGCTCGAAGTGACGCGGCTGGCCGAAGACATCGGGGCCGACGCGATGTGCCTCCATATGAACGCGGCGATGGAGATCATCCAGGAGAACGGCGACCACGATTTTCGCGGCTCGCTCGACGCCGTCAGGAGGCTGGTCGGCGAATCCTCGCTGCCGATCGTCATCAAAGAGACCGGCTGCGGCTTTGCCCGCGAATCCGGAATGAAACTCCGCGC
>DASUFM010000292.1:0-6046 GCA_036274535.1 Blastocatellia bacterium | reverse complement strand
GTCTGAAATTTTCACTGAGCGCGAACCATCCCGCCGCGCCCGCCATTCCACTCGCGCCATGCGCCACGCGCTGATCTACGATAATGCCCGCCTCGATGTCTTCGCCGATCGAAAGATAGACGACGTTGTTCTTTCCGCGGGCCGCGCCGATCCAGGCTTCGCCCGCCGCCATCGCCGCCGCGCGCGAATTGATGACCATCGCCGGGGAAGCCGAATCGGCGTGTCTGGCCCGCGCGCGCCTCTCGTCCGGCGGGACGCGAACGTCAACGCCCGCGCCCTTCAATTCATCTTCGATCATTTGACGCAGCGCGACGCGCGTCCAACCTTTCAACGAAGGAATCGAAACCCGGCTCGTCGCCGGATCGACCAGTCCCGCGACCGAAACCCCGATCGCGTTTATGGGACTATTGGACCGCGATTGCGAGACGGCGAGGGCGACTATCATCTTCGTCAATTCCACGGCGGCGGCGCGCGTCGTTCGACGCGGCGTGGCGATTTCGCGCTCCTCGACAACGCGGCCGAGTTCATTGACCAACGCCGCGATGGTTTTCGTATGATCAAACTGTATTGCGATGACTACAGGCGACGCCTGCGGTCCATGTGTTCGGGGCTGGGCTTTTGACGGTACTTTCAAATTGTATTCTCCATCTTTGAATTTAATCCTGGCGCCAGGGCGCCGACATTATACCCGCCGGCCGGCGTTATCGCCTCTCATCGCCTCGGGGACGATAGAAATTGGCCCGCGGCTTTTCTTTGCCCGCTCTTTGGCCTAAATTGTCAGGCGTTTCAGTACCATTCACGGCGCTGATTGGATTTTCAACCCCAACAATTGGAGACACGACTTATGATCGATCGAAGGAGATTTCTGTCAACTACGAGTCAAGCCGTAATCGGAGCCGTCGCGTTGACCGCTCTGAACCGGACCAGCGGCGAAGCGGCGGCCAACGAGCCTGGCAAGCCTGGCAAGCCTGCCAAGCCTGGCAAGCTTGCCAGCATCGGCGTGCAACTTTACACCGTGCGCGGACAGATGGAGAAAGATTTCGAGGACCCGTTCAAACAGATCGCGGCCATCGGATACAAGGAAGTCGAATTCGCCGGCTATTACAATAAATCTCCCAAGGACGTATTGGCGGTCCTCAATCGCTACGGCCTGACCGCGCCGGCGGCTCACGTTCCGCTCGCCACAATTCAGACCAACATCGACCAGGCCATCGAGGCGGCCAAGGCCATCGGCCACAAATTCCTGATCTGTCCTTATCTGGAAGACAAAGACCGGCGGACGCTGGACGATTACAGGCGCCACGCCGAGGCTTTCAACCGCGCGGGCGAGGCTTGCCGCAAAGCCGGCATCCAGTTCGGCTATCACAACCATGATTTCGAGTTCGAGGCGAAAGACGGAAAGCTTCCTTATGATCTGCTGCTGGAGCAGACCGACAAAGATCTGGTGAAGATGGAACTCGACCTTTACTGGATTTCGAAGGCCGGCCAGAACCCGCTCGCTTACATCGATAAATACAAAGACCGCTTCGCCCTGTTCCACGTCAAAGAGATGGACAAGACTCCGAAACGAGGCATTACAGAGGTCGGGCGCGGCGTGATCGATTTCAAAACCATTTTCGCCAAGACGCCGGCCGGCGCCATAAAACATTACTTCGTCGAGCAGGATACCTGCCCCGGCTCGCCCTTCGACAGCATTAAGGTCAGTTTCGATTATCTGAAGCAGTTGGAGTTTTAAGGTGATTGAGCCATGATGACCCGGCCGGTTTTTGCCGATTTTTGCCGGTTTTAAATGAACGTGAGAAGGTTCCTAAGCTCGACTTTGTCCATTGCGAGATCGGCGTGGAGCGCCGATCTCGCAATGGACAAAGTCTCGTTAAGATTTATTGAAAGACGGTCCCCACAATAAGGAGGAAACAGGTGAAAGCGATTCGCATTATTTCATGTTTCTGTCTTCTATTTGTGGCTGCGAGCGCCGCGCTGGGACAGAAAGTAAATGTCGATTGGGAGCCCGGCGCCAATTTCCTACTGTACAGAACCTACGCCTGGGGCGCATGCGGAGATCCGGGAGACCTGCGGATCTGGCAACCGCAAATCGTGCAGGACATAGAGTCCCAGCTTGCGGCCAGGGGGTTCAGAAAGGCTGTCCCCGGACAGCAACCCGATTTCATTATCACTTATCGAACCGATGTCGAAGAGCGGGCTTCGTTCGTTGAGTATGACTACGGCTATGGTCCGGGGTGGGGACTGGGGCCGGCCCTGGGCTGGGGACCGTCCTGGGGCTGGAATTGGAATGGCGGCCCGGTTACGGTAGAGCCGGTCGTGGAGCGGAAATTTCAATTGGAGGTAGAGATCGTGGACGCGCGGCGGAACCAATTGCTCTGGCATGGGGAAGCTACCGATCATCTTTCACACAAACCGGAGAAGAACATCAGGAGACTCAGAAGGGCCGTCGGGAAGCTTTTCAGGAATTATCCCTACGGGGATTGAATCGTGTCTATGCCACAGGCAGGGAAGACAAGGAGACAAGGAGAAGTGGAGATAAGGAGACAGGGGGATCGCCGCATCTCGTTACACATTCTCCTTGTCTCCACTTCTCCTTGTCTCCTTGTCTTCTTGTCCCTCTGTCTCTCTGTCTCAATAGCGAGCGCCCAAAGCGTTCCCACGATTGATGAGCCCGCCGTCAGCGTCACGAAAGGGCTTGCCGGGGCAGTGAGCCTGGCCGCGGAGATCCTGGCGATCGAGGATAGCGCCGCCCGCGACGAGGTTCTGCGAAAATTCCGCGAGACAGGCGCCCCTTCAGAACAGATTCAGGCGGCGCGTGAAGCCGTCGTCACGAGATTGGCGCAACTGGCGGAGCGAGCTATCGCGCAGGGCGACGTCGAACGCGGCGTGAAGAATTTCCGGCGCGCGGTCGCCGAAGCGCCGGCGCCCTGCGCCGGCCGTTTCTTCGAAGACATCGTCATCCGCATTCCATTCGCCCTGTCAGCGCGCGGTTACCGGAACGAGGCCGTCGGAATAGCACGAGAGATCGAAAAGCGATACGCCGGCGACCCTATGAAACTCGCCGCGCTCGGCGATTTTTATATGACCATCGAGGCGACCGGCGACGCGATCCGCGCGCTGGAATCGGCCTCGAAACTCGCCCTAGACGACGCCAGAGTGGATCGGCTGCTGGGCGCGGCTTACCGTATGGGGCTGCGACTCGACGACGCGATCGCTAAATACCGTCTAGCGACCAGACTCGACCCGGGCGACAAACGAGCCTACTACGATTTGGCCAATCTCTACCGCGCGCAGGGAGATTACGCGGGCGCGGTCGAACTTTACCGTAAACAACTGGAAATCGTTCCCAACCATTTATCGTCGTACAAAGGCCTGGCGCTGGCCTATCTCTCGCAGGGCGATGAAGAGCGGATGGCCGCGGCCTTGAATCAGGCGCGATCCTTAAGCGGCCCGGGGCGCGGTTCGGATGAAGAGATAACCGGCGACGTCTACCTGCAAACGCAACTCGCTTTCCAATACCTCGCGCAGAACAAGCTGAAAGAAGCGCAGCAGGCCGCCACGGCGGCGGTGCTGGTCGAACCGCGCTACAGCTGGGCGCGCATCGCCGCCGCCGAAGTCGACTTCGCCAACGGAAAATATTTCGACGCCGAGCGCAACCTGATCGCGGCTCGATCTTACGCCAACTTCCCGACGCTATATTTCACGCTGGGCAAACTCGACCTGATCGTCGAAGATTTCGACGGCGCGCTGGAGCAGTTCTCCAAGGCCTTCGACTATTCGTCTGAGGGGCGCTTCACGGCGAAGCTCGGCGGGGTTTTCGACGCGCAGGCTGACAATCTGAAAGAACTGCTCTCGCGCGAACATCAGGCGGCGATCTTTCTGGCCAAATCTCCGACCAGAGATGAAAACTTCAAAATCGCCGAGGGACTTGTCCGATTCAACGCCGGCCTGCGCGCCGTCAAAACGATGATGAATTCATCCTCAAAAGGCGAACCCGGACAAATCAAGGAGATGGAGCGCGCCGCGCTGGATTTCATCGAAGCGGAAAATTCGCGGCGCTCTTTCAGGATGCTGAACGTCGCCGAGAAGTTGGCGCAGGCCGGCGTCTCGACCGATCTGGCGGTTGATCTGGCCGAACAGGCGTTGGGGCAGGCGCGGGTGGCGACCGAACCTGAAGGGGCGCTGCGCGAATACCCGAATTACGATCTCAACGGAAGACTGGCGATATTTCGCGGACGCGCGCTCAGCGCGAAAGGATGGGCGTTATTCAAAGCCGGCAAAAACCGGGAGGCCGCCGCCGCCCTGGCCGAATCGACGCAAGCTTACGGCTCGCTCGCCGAAGGCCGGAGCGCGCTGCGCCGCCTCGCCACGGTGAAAGAGGCGCTCGGAGAGTTGAAAGAGGCCCTCGATCTGTATATCGCCGGATACGAGGCGCCTGCCTCGGGCTCAGGATCGGATGTCAGCCGCGTAGTGATCGAATCCCTGTATCGCAAAATCAACGGCTCTCTGGAAGGGCTGGATAAATTATTGCAACGTCATGATGAATAGGACGTATATGTCTTATTTGTCCTATGAGAATGGAGACCAGTCTAATGAAAATCGAAACAGGAGTGATTGCAGCAGCCGGCTCAGGCACCAGAATGCTGCCGGTCACGCTGGGCTATCCGAAAGAGCTTCTGCCGATTATAAATAAACCCGCAATTCATTTAATTGTTGAGGAATTTATCGAAGCCGGGCTGAAGAAGATCGTCATCGTCACGGGCGAAAACCCCGAGCCGCTGCGCCGCCAATATAAACATCCCGCGCCGCCGCCGCGCGGCAAGTACAGGCCGCTCGACGAATTTATGGATAAAATGTCCGGCGTCGAAATCCTGTTCGAACCTCAAGCCGGCCCGTATGGCAACGGCACGCCGTTGTTGGTCGCGCGCCCGCACATCCCGCAGGGCGAAGGATTCATTTACGCATACGGCGACGACATCCTGAAGACAAAGGTCTCTTTCGCCAAACGGCTGGTGGAAACCCATCAGGCGACCGGCGCTCTGGTCGCCGGCGTGCAGGAAGTCCCCTGGGAAGACGTATCGCGTTACGGCGTCGTCGAACTCGAGGAAGGCGGCGGTTACGGGATGAAAGACGTGATCGAGAAGCCGTCGCGCGAAGAGGCGAAATCGAACCTGGCCATGTTCGGACGCTTTCTGCTCTCGACCGAAGTGATACAGATTCTGAGCGAAATTCCGCTGGGCAAATCGAATGAGTTGTGGCTGACCGACTCCGTGCGCGAATACATACGCCGTGGAGGCCGCGTCAACGCCCAGCCCGTGACCGACGGCGAGTGGCTGACCATAGGCGACCCGATCAATTACCTGAAGACCATGATCGAATACGCGATGGATGACGCCGAGATGCGCGCAGCGCTCGAACCGAGAATGCGGAGTCTACTCGAATAGCGCCGAGGAGTAAGCGCATGGAGTTCAGCCTTCCAGTCGCCGGAGCCAAACGGCTGAAAGCCGGACTCCATCTGCTCCAACTCGAAAAGATTTCGTCATCGAGGCCTATCCGGCCGTTTGAAACCATATAAAGACAAATGCGCTGTTTACTGATTGCCGCCTTATCCGCTTTGATGCTGTTATTCGCGCCCTTTTCATGGCCTGAGGGATGTGATTTGCATTTTGTTCGCCGGCTCCCTCTCCTGATTAATCTGTCCTGGGGCGGGGCCAGGGCGGCCGAGAGCCTGCGGCAGGGGGCGCCGCCCGCGCAGGCGCGCGCCGGTAAACGCAACGCGGCGAAAAGCGCTGATGAAGGCCGTTGGCTGCGACCCGGCGAACCCATCGAACGAGAGCTTTCCGGCGGTCAATCACATTTCTATAAGATCACCCTTACTTCTGGCCAGTACCTACAGGTAGTCGTTAGTCAGAGAGGGATAGACGCCATGGTGGCGCTGTTTACGCTCGACGGTAAGAAGATCAGAGAGGTTGACAACGAGAGGACGATCGTTGGGTCAGAGACTATCTCGGAGATCGTAAATGCGGCAGGCGTATACAAGATT
>DASUFM010000291.1:0-7590 GCA_036274535.1 Blastocatellia bacterium | reverse complement strand
GTTGAGCAAAGTCGATTTGCCCGCGTTCGGACGCCCGATGAGCGCGGCGAAGCCGGATTTGTATTTCTCAGTCATTACACATCAGAACATGAAGTTGCGCTTGGTCTCGGCCCGCGGCGCCGCATGAGCCTCCGCGATGTTTGAACTCTTGTTCATCGCGCGGGCCGTATTTCGAATCCTGACGCGCGACACGCGGCGTTCGTCAGCTTCCAGAACTTCAAAGCGCAATCCTCGGAACGTTATCTCTTCGCCGACCGCGGGCAGGTGACCAAGTTCGTTGATGACCAGTCCCGCGACGGTGGTGAAATCATCGGCGGCCAGATCGACGTCGAACATGCGTTCGATCTTGCCGACCTCAACGTGGCCGCGCGCGACGACGCTTTCAGCTTCCTCAAAGATATCAGCCTCGGTCGCCTGAGGCTCCGGCTCGTCCTCGTCTTCGATCTCTCCCACAATCTCTTCGACCAGGTCTTCGATGGTGACCAGGCCGGCCAGCCCGCCGTACTCGTTGATGACGATCGCCATCGGCGTCTTGGCTTTCTGCATCTCGGGCAGCAGTTCGTCGATCGGCTTGGTTTCGGGCACGAAGTAGGTCGGGCGCGCAATCTCAATGCAACGGCGATTCGTTTCGCCGAGTTGCCAGTATTTGAGCAGGTCGCGCACGTATATCACGCCTTCGATATTATCCATCTGGCCGCTGTAAATGGGCAGCCGCGAATATTTCGATTCAATCATCAGGTCGCGCACGGCTTCGAGCGTCGCGCCGGCCTCGACGGCGACGATGCTCGGACGCGGGGTCATCACTTCGCCGGCGGTGCGGTCGCTGAAGCGGATGACCGATTGAATCAGTTCACCTTCATTCTCTTCGATGATTCCCTCTTCTTCGCCGACGTCAAGCAGCGCCTGCAGCTCCATGTTTTCGCCGCCCTCCTCCTTCGCCTCGGCCTGGGACGGGGCTTCAGGCTCGCGCTCCTTGCTGCGAAGCGCGCCGTAGATGAGGTTCGCGACGAAGCCCAGCGCCGGCCATAGCACCTGCAGCGGGAATCTCAGTCTCAGCAGGGCGCCCGCAGGGTCTTTCTGGCTGAAGACCATCGGCAATATCTGCCGGAACAGAATGACCGTCAGGATCATTCCGGCGAACGACAGCGCCAGAAAATGTTCGGGGTAGATCTTATTCGATATCGAACTGATCAGGATCGCGATCGAAGCGATCGAAACGTGAATGCCGAACGTGAGAGTGAAACGGAATTGCTGGTAATGAGCGACGATCGAACGCCAGAATTCACTGTGCCCCGACCCGTTTCCCTCGCTCGCCAGCAGGCGCAGCCCGACGTCGCTGAGTTCGTCGAGGGCGCTTTTGGCGGTAGCGGTAACGACCAGCACCACTAAGAAGATGCTGGTCAAAGCTATTTCAGATTCCATAGTAATTAGTGGCTGGTAGCGGTGGCTGGAGATTGGTGGCTGGCGGAAAATAAACTTTTCTTACCAGCCCTCAACCACCAGCCACCAGCCACCAGTTTTATTTAAGTAATTCTCTTCTCAACTTTCTTTCTAATTTATTCATCTCGCCGTTGTCCGTCTCGTGATCGTAACCGGCCAGATGAAGCGCGCCGTGAATTACCAGATGTTCGATCTCGCGATCGAAGCTCAATGACAATTCGCGCGCCTGAGCGTAGGCGGTCTCGACTGAGATCACGACGTCTCCAATGTGACGCGCCTCATCGCCGGCCACCGTCCCTTCACCCTCATGATAAGCGAAAGACAGCACGTCTGTCGGCCTGTCCATGCCACGATAATCGCGGTTCAACCGGCGCATCGCGCGATCGCGTATGAACGTGACGGTCAAAACAGCTTCAGGACGGCCGATCCGATCGAGCACGGCTCTCGATAATGCGGCGGTCCGGTCTTTGTCAATCTCGCGCAAGCGCTGGCGATTGAGGACCTCTATTTCGCGATCTTCCTGTGTTTCTATTTCACCATAGGACTTATAGGACCTAGAGGTTGATCTTCTTGTTGTGCTCATCGTAGGCCTTGATGATCATTTGCACCAGTTGATGGCGGACCACGTCGCGCTCGTCGAAGTGAATGAAAGTGATTCCCTCGATCCCGCTTACGACGCGCTGCGCTTCCACCAGGCCCGATTTGCGTCCCGAAGGCAGGTCGATCTGCGTCACGTCGCCGGTGATCACGGCCTTCGATCCGAAGCCGATTCGCGTCAGAAACATCTTCATTTGCTCGGAAGTCGTGTTCTGCGCTTCGTCCAGAATGACGAATGCGTCTCCCAGCGTATTGTGAGTCAGGATGAAATCATCGGTGACATAAAGCGAGTCAGGCGCGGCGACACGAATACATTGCGTTTCGGCTTCGCCGATGTATTCAATGTTTTTGATGAACCGCATTGGTCGCCCGCAGCCTTTTTCATATATTTCGGCTTTGCGATCCAAGCGAAACGGCTTGATGTTTTCAGGCAGGCGAATGTTCAAAACGTAAGCGTCAGTTCGATACGGAACAGGTCTTCCATTGGCAAAACCCGGTTTGCGACCTTCCGCTTTACGTTTTCGCCATGACGCCACGCCTCCGAGCGAGCGCACGAGAAAGATCATATCGTCTTTGAGGCGCTCTGAAGTCGTCGAATACTGTATGCGGCAAGTTCGGCCTTCCTGTGTGGTCGGCCCGCCATCCGTATCCAATAACCCCTGCAAAAGCGCAATCCGAACTTCCGCGCTGTTATAAAGATATGTTTCCGGAATGAACTTCGTGGATGAAACCGTCCCAGCCAATCGCAACTCCCGCAATGCCTGTGTGAGCGGATTGCGAATCGCTTCGAATTTATTCCCGCCCTTGCCCGCAAGCGGATTACTGATGACGTAATCAATCGCGGATTTCCGGCGAAACTGCAAACTCATTCCGCTTAGACCGGCTTGCAAAGACATGACCAGTTCGGCGTCGGCGGTCGTAAAACCAGGCGAAGTCTTGTCGGAAATGCAACCGTCGCCGAGTAGTAATCCTAAAGAATAAGGCTCGATTGGAACCGGCTGCCAGGAAAACTCGGTGGGCGCTGAAAGCACAGGCAATTCATAGCGGTATTGATGATACCGTCTGAAATTGCCGAGCATTTCCTGTGTTTCCAAAACACGCGGCGGCCTATTGCGCCGTTTGTCTTCCATCGTTTTGACTTGCCAGAGATGTTCAGCGCATGCGACCACGCTCGCGCCATCGGTCATGGTCAGACGGTAAACAGTTTTTTTGCCCTGCGGAAAAACACCGATAACCTCAGTCGGCTTACCATCAGAGCCGATGACAAAATCACCGACTTTGATTTCGCCCATCTTGCGCCAGCCGCCTGGGGTCATCAGCAAACTATCCAGCGGTTGTGAGCGCCCGCGCATGAACGCCAGCGGCGCGACTTCGATCACGCGCTTTTCAATGAATTTCGTCACGCGCTCGTAATCCACCAGGTCGAAGAGGGCGTCGTAAAGCGGGCGCAAATAAGGATCGACCTTGTCCTGCAGGTCGCCGGGCAGGAAGCCGAGCTTTTCGCCGGCCTCGACCGCGGGGCGCGCCAGGACGATGCGGTTGACCCTCTTCGACATCAGATATTGAACGGCCATCGCCACCGCGAGAAAGGTCTTGCCGGTCCCGGCAGGCCCTATCCCGAAAACGATGTCGTCCTTTTCAATCGCCTCGAGGTAACGCTTCTGATTGGGACCGCGCGCCGTGACCTGTTTACGACCGGCCGGGTTGATACGCTTCTGCCCGTCCAGCACTTCGCGCAAAGATGATGCGCGATCATCGGCAATGTGTTTGAACGCGTCGCGCAACTCACTGGCCGAGGGCGCGCGGCCCTCGTTGAAGAGTTTTCCGTAATCTTTCAGGATGCGCTCGACCGTCGCGACGTCGGCCTCGTCGCCTTCAACTATTAATTCGGCGCCTCGGCCGCCCACGCGCACGCTGAGCAGCGACTCCAGATATTTGATGTTCTGGTCATGCGGGCCGAATAAAGCCTCCAGCCCGCGCTCCGGCAATGTGATCTTTAAACTACGCAGTTTTTACGCTTCTCCTTATTGAGCGAAACTTCATGCATTTGCAAAATTATTTGGCTATACAGAAAACTACTATACGGTTTGAAATAGTGTCAATGCGCGCTCGTTCAATGGCGCGAATCAAAAACGCGGAACACGCGGAAATGACAGAATACACGGAACTTTCAGCCTTTTCCGTGCATTCCGCTATTTCCGCGTGTTCCGCGTTTCAGATTTTATGTTTTCTAAGCGGCAGGTCGCGGATGCGTTTGCCCGTGGCCGCGAAAACGGCGTTGCAGATCGCCGGAGGCATCGGAGGGACTCCCGGCTCGCCGACTCCGGCCGGCGGCGCGTCGCTTTCTATCAGGTGGACGCGCGTATTAATCGGAGCCTCGTTGATTCGCGCCACCTGATAATCGTGGAAATTGGATTGCTGGATCGAACCGCCCGCCGCCGAGATCTCGCTCATCAGCGCGATGCTGGCCCCGAACACAGACGCGCCTTCGAGCTGAGACTTCACGCGGTCGGGATTGATCACTTTGCCGACGTCCGCCGCTATGTCGACGGTGGGAATGCGAATCTTTCCGTTCGCGTCCACTTCGACTTCAACGACCGCGGCGATGTAGCTGTAAAAACTCCAATGCGCCGCGACGCCCAGAGCGCGTCCTTTAGTGGGCTTCTTCTTCGCCCAGCCGGAGCGTTCCGCCGCAAGTTCGATCACGCGACGTAAGCGGCCGGTGTCCAGTGGGAACTTCTCGGCCGTCGCGCCCGTCTGGCCGAGATCGATTTTGCGCGGCCGGCCCAACACGTCCAGCAGGTATTCGACAGAATCGCGTTTGGCCAATTGCGCCAACTCGTCCACGAACGAATGCACGGCGAAGGCATGATAGATATTCGCCACCGAACGCAGCCAGCCTATGCGAACGTGAGGTTTCGCGGGTCCGTTCTCGACGCGATGATTCGGTATGTCGAACGGGACGTTGGTACATCCCATTCCCAGTTCGAACGGCGCGCCGTACACCGCCGACGGCCCGGCGAAGGTCGAACCGATGGACGGAAACGCCGTACGCTGCAGCCACGCCGTCGGGCGGCCTTTTTCATCAACGGCGGCCTTCATATACATGGCCGCGACCGCGTGGTAATAGTCGTAGCGTATGTCGTCCTCGCGGGTCCAGGTCACCTTGACTGGTTTGCCTAGCTCGCGCGAGAGCAACGCGGCTTCGGCGACGTAATCCGGTTTCGATTTGCGCCCGAAGCCTCCGCCCAACAACGTCACGTGGCATTCGACATTCTTCTTGTCGATGCCGAGGGCCGCCGCGACTGTGTCCTGCACGGCCTGCGGATTCTGCGTCGCGGCATAGATGATAGCCCTGCCGTCCTTGAACTCGGCGACCGCCGCCGGCGGCTCCATGGACGCATGCGCCAGGTGCGGGACATAATATTCCGCCTCGTGAATCTTGCCGCCCCTGGCGAATTCCGCGTCCACGTCGCCGATATTCCGCGCGACTTTTTGCGGCTTGCGGACTGTTTCGAGCAGTGATTGTTTGTAAGCCGCCGAATCATAGCTCGCGTTCTCGCTCGCTTCCCAATCCAGTTTGAGCGCCTCGCGGCCCTTCATCGCGGCCCAGGTGTTGTCGGCGATCACCGCGACGCCGCCCAGAGCCTGAAATCCATGAGCCGGGCCTTTGAAGGCCGGGATCTGCACGGTTTTCTGCACGCCGCGGACCTTCCGCGTTTCCTGATCGTCGACACTCTTCAGCTTTCCGCCGAAGACCGGCGACCGCGCGATCACAGCGTAAACCATTCCCGGCATCGCCGCATCGATGCCGAATGTCCCGCGGCCCGCGCTGATGTCGTCGCAATCGATCGTCGGCATGGCTTTGCCGATGTAACGATGTTCGGCGGGCGATTTGAACTTCAGCTCTTCTTTTTTCGGCACGGCCTGTCTGGCCGCCGCCGCCGCCAATTCGCCGTAACCGAGTTTGCGCCCGCTGCCGGCCCCGGCGCCTACATGGACGATCTGATGATTTTGAGCTTTGCATTCGGCGGCGGGAACGCCCCACTGCTCGGCGGCCGCGCGTTCCAGCATCAATCGGGCGCTCGCTCCGGCCTCGCGAAACGCGTCATAAAAATCGCGGATCGAGCAGGAGCCGTCGGTGTTCTGCGACCCGTATTTCGTATCGCCTATGGCCTGTTCGACTTTCACGCGCGCCCAGTCCGCGTCGAGTTCGTCGGCCAGCACTGATGGCAGCACGCTGCGAATGCCGGTGCCCATCTCCGAGCGATGCGAGACGATGATGACCGAACCGTCCGTTTCGATCCCGAGATAAACGCTGGGACTCCAGGCGGCTTTGGCGGCGTCGCCGGCGCTCGCCGTATCAGATGAAGCCAGGGCTTCGATCGGGATGAGGCGAGCGCCGAGCACGAAAGCGCCGGCGGAGAACATGCCTCCGAGAAAGCTGCGACGAGTGACCACTTCGATTCTGTTCATTATTGCGCCTCCCCGCCGTTATTGGCCGTTTTGGCCGACGCCTGTTTACTCGCGGGCGGTTTGCTCGCGACGCCCTTGTTGGCCGCCGTCCTGATCGCTTCGCGGATGCGTTGATACGTGCCGCAACGGCAGATATTGCCTTTCATCGCCGAGTCTATGTCGGCGTCGGTCGGCCTGGGTTTCTGTTTGAGCAGCGCGGCGGCCTGCATGATCTGCCCGCTCTGGCAATAGCCGCACTGCGGGACGTTGGCCTGCCGCCATGCCTGTTGAACGGGATGGTCGGCCTTCGCGCTCAGACCTTCGATGGTCGTGATAGCCTTCCCGGCCACGCTCTGCATAGGAAGTTGGCAACTGCGCGCGGCGGACCCGTTCACATGAACCGTGCAGGCGCCGCACAGTCCCTCGCCACAGCCATACTTCGTCCCCGTCAACTGCAACACGTCGCGCAGGTACCATAACAATGGCATATCGGGCTCGCCGTCGAATTCACGGCCGACGCCATTCACTTTGAATTTGATCATGTGTGTTCTCCAGGAGTAATTGGTTTAACGCATCGCGGCTTTTACGAACTTTGGCCCTTCGGAAATCCGATCAAAGCGTTCGCGTTTTGTCTGTTCAAACTCGATGATCGTTGGCGAAAGATCCGGTGGAATGATAGGGCGGCTTTTTGAGAGGCGCAAGACCGGGGGTTAAGTATAGAAAATTATTCGCTGAATCATGCACGCAACAGCTACCCGGTTCAGTTGAACCGGAACAACAAATGTGGCGCGAGTTGTTTACTCGCGCTTCTCTGTTAAAGGACAGCGCAAGTAAACAAGTCGCGCCGCACACACTTTTTCAGGATCTCCGCGTTTACCCAGATTTAATTTGACCTGAGGGCGCCCTTTCCCTAGACTGCCCGCTGACAGAGGTAGAGTAGGGTCGCGTTCGTATGGCCATTTTCTATAGCCGAGCGCTACAAATTCGGTGAATTTCCAGGGGCAGGATCCTGACGCTCTCAGATGTGTACCTCCGCCTCCAAGGCGTAGACTTATACCGGTTTTCAGATGTATGAAGATGGTTAGCCACAGAGGCACA
>DASUFM010000290.1:0-4188 GCA_036274535.1 Blastocatellia bacterium | reverse complement strand
AGCGCGACCTGCCGACGGCCGCGACGCTTGTGGAAAAGCTTTTGATCAACGGCCTGGAGGTTCATCAGGCCGTCAAACCGTTCGCGGCGAACGGCCGCGAATATAAGGCGGGTTCCTGGGTCGTCCTGATGGACCAGCCATTCGCCCCGCTGGTCAAGGAGCTCTTCGAGGCGCAGCGTTATCCGGAATTGCGCGAGTCGCCGAACGGGCCTCCGATTCGTCCATATGACGTGGCCGGCTGGACGTTGCCGATGCAGATGGGCGTAGAAGCCGCCGTCATAATGCAGCCCGTCGGCGCCGAACAGCGCGCGGGGTTGCGACTCCTGGAACGGTTCACGCCGCCGCCGGGCGGCGTCCAGGGAAGCGGGCCCGTTTTCATGATCAGCCATAAAACGAACGCTTCATTCAAAGCGATCAATGACGCTCTGGCGGCCGGCGGCAAGGTGGGCTTCGCGCCGGAAAGCGGCGATATGGTTGTGAGCGGCGTTGATCGCGACCGCATGAATGAAATTGCGCGCAGGCATTCCGTCACCGCGCAGGCGATAGTGAAGGCGCCCGACGGCCTCATCTCGACTTCAAAGCCCCGTGTCGGCCTGTACCGCGCGTGGGTTCCGGTCATTGACGAGGGATGGACACGGTGGATTCTGGAAAATTACGGCTTCGCTCCGCAGACGCTTCGCAACGGAGATGTTCAAGCCGGACATTTGATCGACCGGTTTGACGCGATCATTATCCCCGACTCGTCGTCGCGCGTGATCCTGGAAGGCTTCGCTCCGGGAACGATCCCGGGCGAGTACGCCGGCGGCATTGGCGAGGCGGGAGTGGAAGCGTTGCGCGAATTCACGCGCCGCGGAGGAACGCTGATCGCTTTCAATAACGCTTCGCTGATGGCGATCGAATCACTGGGCTTGCCGGTGGCCAATGTTCTGGAAGGTCTCAAGAATGATCAGTTCTTCTGTTCGGGGTCGCTGCTCAAAGCAGAGCTTCGCGAATTGAATCATCCGGCTCTCTGGGGCATGCCACAGGACCCTGCCGTGATGTTCGAACGCGGGCCGGCTTTCGAACTGAAGGGCGGGTTTCAGGGGGCGGTTCTCGCCACATATCCGAAAGATCGCAATCCACTGGCGAGCGGATACCTGCTTCATCCCGAACGCATTCAAGGCAAGGCCGCCGCATTGGAAGTCTTCTATGGCCGCGGGCGCGTTTTTCTGTTCGGTTTCAGGCCTCAGTGGCGCGGACAATCTCACGGAACGTACAAACTGATTTTTAACGCGATCTACGACTCGCCCAGTCTTGCCAGGCCGACATCCATGCAGAAACCGCCCGAGCAAAAAGGGCCCGAGGCGGCGGAGAAATAAATACTATCCCAGGCATCCGCACTCCAAAGGCTCCGCCGATTTACGGGCGGGCTTCGATTTATTTTGTCCGATAGTTGCCGCGCGATCGGACGGCGACGTCGGGGCGAGCGACCTTCACCGTGATTTTATGCGCCGCGGATCCGTCTTCGGAGTCCGGCGGGTAATATCCCAGCCGATATTGCTTTCTCAATTCATCGGCGATCAAGTTGAATGTGGCCCTCAGGTCGGCAACCTCATTCTGGTAAAATCGTCCGGCGCTGACCTCGGACATCAGTTCCAGATAATCGATCGCGTTTTCATTAGCTCTTTCGCCGCGACGGCCTCTTCGCCAAATCCCCCTTCTCCGGCCAAACGAACCTACGCTCGTTTGATAAAAGACTGAATAAACCATCACGTCCGACTCTTCCAATACGTCCAGCAGTTCATCTTTCGATATGGAACTGCCGAAGTCTTTACCATCGGTCAGCAGGATGATGGCCTTGCGCCCTTTAACCGGCGCGAAATATTGTTCGACGACTTCGATCACGGCGTCGCGCATCACAGTTCCGATTCTTGCTCCGATATCGACCTGATCGACCGCGTTCTGCAGTCTTTTGCGATCGGAAGTGAGAGGGCTGAGCGCGCGCGCCGAATGATCGAAACTCATCACCATTGCCCGGTCGGCAGGTCGCAAAAGCCTGATGAAATCCTGCGCCGCGTCCCTTATCTGTTCCATGGCGTCGATCGCGCTGCGGCTGCTGTCGAGCAACAACGCCACATTAAGCTGTTCCTCTTCGGCGCCGAAAAAACTGATCGTTTGCTTTACTCCGTCCTGGTAAAGAGTGAAATCTTCCACCTTCAACCCGGGGACATACCGCCCCTGCCGGTCGCGGACGACCACCGGGACGCTGACCAGATTGGTGTCGATCTTTATAACGTCATCCCGCCTTGCGTCCTGCGCCCGAGCCCCCACAACGAAGACTGAAAAACTGAGTATGAGAAACAGGGGAATCGTCATTTTCATCAGAAGACTCCTTTTCATCAACGGCCGTCCGGGCCGTCCGGGCCGGACGGAGAAGATGTCCGGCGCCATTCCTTTGGACGCGATTTTACTAAAAAAAGACGAAAACTATTAACTCTGGCGATCCACATGATAGAATCGGGCATCGTCGTAGGAAGTCATCAGCGGTTTCAGAAGGATTCGTGGGATTTCCGACAAGGAGGGAAAGAGTAATGTATAAGAGTAGAAAGAAATATTGGGTCTCCGTGTTATCGGCCGTTCTCATTTGCGCGTCGTTCACGACCCCTGATCTGGTTAACGCCCAGGAAGCGGCGACGAGGCAAAAAATCATCGATCAATATCAGAGAGCGATCGATATCATCCGCGAAAAATACGTCGAGCCTCTCGATGAAGAACCTCTGACCACGGCGGCGCTTCAAGGCATGCTCAAAACGCTCGACCCTCATTCGGATTACCTGGACCCGAAGAGCTTTAAGGACTTCACTGAAAAGCAGAATAGCGAGTATTACGGCATAGGCTCATACGTTCGGACTATCAATAACGGGACGTATATTGTCGAGCCTTTTAAAAACAGTCCCGCGTCCAGAGCCGGACTTCGCTACGGAGATCAAATCGTCTTCGTCGACGGCAAGGACACAACGAAATTCAGGTCCGACCAGGTGACTGAGCTGTTGCTGGGGGAACGTGGGACAAAAGTTGTGGTGAAGGTGAAACGATTGGGTGCGCAGGAGCCGCTGACGATGACGATTACCCGTGACGGCATCTGGCGCCCGTCGATTCCGAATTATTACCTCATCAAACCGAACATCGGTTATATCGGCCTGACCCGCGGTTTTCAGGCGACGACGACTCAGGAGTTGCGGAGAGCGATGGCCGACCTGCGAGAGAGCGGCGCCGAGAGCTTTATTCTGGACCTTCGCGACAACGGGGGCGGCTACGTTGAACAGGCCGTCGGCGTTTGCGATCAGTTTCTACAGCGAGGCCAGACAATCGTCTCGGTGCGCAGACGCGGCGGGCGCGGCGGCGATAGAACCGCCTTCGCGGAAAATGGGGCGACGGAAAATTTCCCGCTCGTCGTGATGATCAACCGATACTCGGCCTCGGCTTCGGAGATCGTGGCCGGCGCCATTCAGGATCATGATCGTGGCCTGATCGTTGGCGAAACGAGCTTCGGCAAAGGCCTCGTTCAAAACGTCATCCCGCTTACGAACGGCGGAGGGCTCATTCTGGCTACCGCGCATTACTACACTCCGAGCGGCCGCCTGATTCAGCGCGATTACTCGAAAGGATCGCTCTTCGAATATTACAATCAACGCGGCGTCGACGGCGCTTCGAAAAAGACTCCGAGTCCGACGGCCGACGTAAAGAAAACCGATATCGGCCGCGAAGTTTACGGCGGCGGCGGTATCGAACCTGACGTCAAACTCGACGGCCCTCCAGCCGTCACGCCCCTCCAGGGCCGCCTGTACCACGCCGTGGACCTCTTCGTGCGCCAACTGGTTTCCGGCCAACTGCAAGATTATCAGCAGTTCAAACTCAACGGGATCACATACGATTATAAGCTGAAGGGCGATGAATACCTCGTCAGCGATGATTTGCTGAAACATTATCGTGATTTCGCCGTCAAATTTTACAAGGAACATCCTGAATATGCCGTCACGGCCGCGATGATCGATGCCGAACTCGTCTGGCAGCGCAACCGCATCCGGCAGGAGGTTTTGTTGGCTGCTTACGGCAGTGACAGATCCCAACAGGGCATGTCCGCGCTGGATACTCAATTGCAACGCGCGGTTTCCGAAATGCCCAAAGCCGCCGATATTGCCGCCCGAT
>DASUFM010000289.1:0-4116 GCA_036274535.1 Blastocatellia bacterium | reverse complement strand
CAACCGCTTGATGGCGATGCTCAACGCGGGTTGCGTCCGCAGCATCTTTTCGGCCGCGCGGGAAAAACTCTTCTCGTCGGCTATGCACAGAAAAATTTCAAGTTGCGCCAGGTCCACTTTAGCCTCCTTAATATGTCCTACAGGTCCTAAGCCCTATTCCCATCTCTATAAAACTTGCTTATTAAATCGTAAATATTATAAACTTTGCAAGTCCCCCGGGCCGGGCTATGATGCGCGGACCTTTGAATGGAAGTGTAAAGGCGTCTTTCGATTTTCCGACCGAAATCTTTTGAGAAACTCTTAAGGAGAGGCACGAATGAGCGATCGAGTAGCGATTTTCGACACGACATTGCGCGACGGCGAGCAGTCGCCTGGATGCAGCATGAACCTGGAAGAGAAACTGAGAATGGCGCGGCAACTCGACGCGCTCGGCGTGGACATTATTGAAGCGGGCTTTCCCATTGCTTCTGAGGACGACTTCGCGGCGGTGCGCGAAGTGGCGAAGACCTGCCGGCGCCCGATCATCGCGGCGCTGTGTAGAACCATGCCCGAAGACATAGAGCGCGCCTGGGAAGCGCTCTCATACGCCGCCCGCCCGCGCATCCACACCTTCCTGGCCACTTCCGACATTCACCTTCAATATAAACTGCGGAAAACCCGCGAAGAGGTCCTGGAGATGGCCTGCAAGGCGGTGCGGCTGGCGAAGGGCTTTACCGACGACGTCGAGTTCTCCGCCGAAGACGCGACGCGCAGCGATCTGGATTATCTCTGCCAGGTCATCGCCGCGGTGATCGATGAGGGCGCGACGGTCGTCAATATTCCGGACACGGTAGGTTACACGATCCCTTCCGAATACACGCACATCATCGAGACGCTCAAGAATCGCGTGCCGAACATCGATCGCGCGACGATCAGCGTGCATTGCCACAACGACCTGGGGCTGGCCGTGGCCAACTCGCTGGCCGCCGTCGCCGCCGGGGCGCGCCAGATCGAATGCACCGTCAACGGCATCGGCGAACGCGCGGGCAACGCTTCGCTCGAAGAGATAGTGATGGCGCTGCGCGTCCGCAGGGATTTGATGCCCTATGAAAACAGCGTGGCGACCGAAGAGATTTTCCGTTCGAGCCAGACTCTGTCGAACATCACCGGCGTGATGGTACAGCCCAACAAGGCCGTCGTCGGCAAAAACGCGTTCGCGCACGAAGCGGGCATTCACCAGCACGGAGTGCTGAAGAACCGCATCACCTACGAAATCATGACGCCCGAATCGGTCGGCGTGAAAGCCAACAACATCGTGCTCGGCAAACATTCGGGCCGCCACGCGCTCAACAAGAAGTACGAAGAGATAGGATACACGCTTTCGCGCCCAGAGCTCGACAAGGCCTACAAGCTCTTCACCAAGCTGGCCGACCAGAAGAAGGAGATTTTTGAAGAGGACCTGATGGCGATCCTGCACGACGGCATCGCGCAGATTCCCGAACGGTTCAAACTGCGCGCCGTACAGGCCACGGCCGGGACTTCGACCCTGGCCACGGCCCTGGTGACGCTCGCCGACACCGATTCCGACGAGAACCCGACGCAGACCGCCGCCGGCGACGGCCCGGTCAACGCCATCTATGAAGCGATTGACAAGATCTGTGGTCTGAAAGGCGTCCTTATCGATTACACGGTGCGATCGGTCTCGCGCGGCGCCGACGCCGTAGGCGAGGTCTTCGTACACGTGGAATTCGACGGCGTGTCGTACACGGGAAAGGCGGCCAGCACCGACATCGTCGACGCCAGCGCGCGCGCTTACCTGAACGCCGTCAACAAGGCGCTCTATGCCAGGGAGAGAAAGGAACGCACGGAGCCGGAAGCTCAAAGCGCGCATGTCGGCGATTAGCGTTTCGGCTCGCATCGATCGGTGAGTCATCAAGTGGAAGAATCGGGACCTCTGCTGGTTTACATCGCCGGTCTGGATGGCACGGGCGAGTTGTTTTACAAACAGGCCCCCGCGCTGGCCCGCTTTTATCGCGTAGCGACGTTCCGTCAGCGCGAACAGGGCCGATTCACTTACGACGACCTGACTGATGACGTGGCGGCCGTCGTCAGAAACGCCGGCGAGTCGCGCGCGACCATCGTCGGCGAGTCCTTCGGCGGGACGATCGCGATGCAGTTTGCGATTCGCTTTCCGCAAATGGTTGAGCGATTGGTGGTCGTAAATTCCTTCCCGCGATTCCGCCCTCGCTGGAAGATAGAGATCGCGGCGGCGTTCGCTCCGATTATTCCGCCACAAATCAACTGGCTGTTGCGGCGCGGCGCGAACACGCTGGGGCTGATGCAGGACGGAGTGAGCGCCGCAGACCGCCGCCGATTCTTTCAAGCCATACGCAGCGTGAAGCATGAAGGTTGGGCGCGCCGCCTGCGCTTGATAAAGGAACTGGATATTGAAAACCGGCTGCCGGAGATTCAGGCGCCGTCGTTGTTCATCGCGGGCGCGAAAGATCCTCTGCTCAATTCCGTCCGCGAAGCCCGATTGATGGCGGCGCGCATTCCGAGCGCCGATGTGAAAATTATAGATGGAGCGGGCCACGCATGCCTGCTCGGAAACAAAGTCATACTGGCCGACCTGCTGGACGAATGGATTAGGCAAGGCAGCCGGCAATTCAAGGAGTAATCGTTAATGGGAATGACAATTACCGAAAAAATCCTCGCCGCCCACAGCGGGCGCGATTCGGTCGCGCCCGGCGAGATAGTCAACGCCAAACTCGACCTGATCGTGGCGCACGACGTGACCACGCCGCCCGCCGTGCAGATGCTCAAGAAACTGGGCATAGACAAAGTCTTCGATCCGACGAAGATCGTGGTCACGCCCGACCACTTCGTCCCGAACAAGGACATCAAGAGCGCTGAACTCGCCAAACAGTTGCGCGAGTGGCGCGAAGAGCAAGGCATCACGCGTTATTACGAGATCGGTAATCACGGCATCTGCCACGCCATCGCGCCCGAACAGGGCCATGTGCTGCCGGGAATGACCGTCGTCTGCGCCGATTCACACACCACGACGATGGGCGCGCTCGGAACCTTCGCCTCCGGCATCGGCTCGACCGACATGGCGGCCGCGCTCGCCACCGGCGAACTCTGGTTCAAAGTCCCCGAAACGATGCTCTTCGAACTGAAAGGCTCGCTGCCTTTCGGCGTTTATTCAAAAGACATCATTCTTTACATCATCTCCAGGATCGGCGTGGACGGCGCGCGTTACATGGCGATGGAATACAGCGGCGACGGGTTGAAGAGCCTGACGATGGAAGCGCGCTTCACGATCACCAACATGGCCATCGAAGCCGGCGGCAAGAGCGGAATTATTCCCGCCGACGAAGTCGCCGAAGAGTACGTCAAGGCGCGATCGTCCGAATCGTACACGATTTACAATTCGGACGCCGACGCGGTCTATGCCGAAAGATTCACGATCAACCTGGACGAGTTGGAACCGATCGTCGCGCTGCCCGACCTGCCGTCGAACGGCCGCTTCATAGGCGAGGTCGAGCGCGAAAAGATGGATCAGGTTTACATCGGCTCCTGCACCAACGGCCGGATCGAAGACCTGCGCATCGCGGCGCAGATCATGAAGGGCCACAAGGTGGCCGCCGGCACGCGCGCCATCGTCGTCCCGGCGACGACCGAAATCTGGAAGACCGCGATGCGCGAAGGACTGCTCGAAATCTTCGCCGACGCGGGCTGCGTGGTTTCGACCGCGACCTGCGGCGCCTGCCTGGGCGGCTTTATGGGCGTGCTCGGCGCCGAAGAGAAGTGCCTGTCCACGACCAACCGCAACTTCACCGGACGCATGGGGTCGCCGAAATCGAAGGTCTACCTGGCGAGCCCCGCGACCGCGGCGGCGACGGCCATCACGGGCGCGATCACCGACCCGCGCGAGTTTTTGAAATCGTCGGCGCAGGTCGCATCCGCGTAAATGCGGCGCTCAACTATTTGAACTGGCGGCAGCCTTTGGAGTGCGGCTGCTTGGAGCCGCTTTGGTAGTCTTCTTTGAATCCACAGATCCTGGAAGCAAAAGATGCGGTGGGCTCTCTCTGACCAATACCGCGTAATCAAAGTTGACTACCAAAGCGGCTCCAA
>DASUFM010000288.1:0-3562 GCA_036274535.1 Blastocatellia bacterium | reverse complement strand
CAGACGCGGCCCAGGAACCGCGATGAGCCTTCCGCTCCGGCCTCGCTCCATTCCAGGTCTTTTTCGGGCGGCGCAGCGAACAGCATGAACAGCCGCAGAGTGTCAGCCCCGTATATTTTGATCATTTCGTCTGGGTCGACGGTGTTCTTCTTCGACTTCGACATCTTTTCAATCCTGCCGACCGTCACCGCCCTGCCGCAGAATTTGCACTTGCCGTCTTCGACTTCATACGGGTACAGCCAATCGTGCTCCTCGCATTTATAAGTCGCCAGGCAGACCATTCCCTGGGTCAACAGTCTCCTGACCGGCTCGTCGAAATTGACCAGGCCCAGGTCGCGCATGATCTTTGTCCACAGCCGCGTGTAGATCAGGTGCAGCACGGCGTGCTCGATTCCGCCTATGTACTGATCGACCGGCGCCCAGTAGGCGATGATCTGCGGGTCGAACGGCGCCCTGGCGTTGCGCGGGTCGCAGTAGCGGAAGTAATACCACGACGAATCAACGAAGGTGTCCATCGTGTCCGTGTCGCGCCGGGCCGGGCCGCCGCACTTCGGACAGGTCGTATTGACGAACGCGGCGTGTTCGGCCAGCGGCGCCCCTGACGTGTTGAAATTCAGGTCGGATGGCAGTTCGACCGGCAGTTGCTCTTCGGGAACGGGCACGATGCCGTCTTTAGGACAATGAATGAACGGAATAGGCGTTCCCCACGCGCGCTGGCGCGAAACTCCCCAATCGCGAATCTTGAAATTGGTCTTCGCTTCGCCGAACCCATGCTTTACGGCAAAGGTCGTCATCGCCGCGATCGCGTCCGGAACCTTCAGCCCGCTGAACGGCCCGGAATTGATCAATTCGCCAGTCTCGTCCTTCACGGTGAACGGCGCTTCGACCGGAGCGTCGTCGGCTTCGGTCGAACCGATCAGTTTGATCACGCGCGGGATCGGCAGCCCGTATTTCTTCGAAAACTCGAAGTCGCGTTCGTCGTGCGCGGGCACGGCCATGATAGCGCCGGTCCCGTAACCGGTCAGCACGAAATTGGCCGTCCAGACGGGCAGTTTCTCGCCGTTGAACGGGTTGATGACGAACAGGCCCGTATCGACGCCCTGCTTCTCGCGGCCTTCGGCGATGCGGTCTTCGGGCGAGACGGCTTTCTGCTCTTCCACGAAGGCTTTCAGCTCATCGCCGGCTTTGCCGGACGCGATCAGATCTTCGATCAATTTGTGTTCCGGAGCGACGATCACCGCGCTCGCGCCGAAGATCGTGTCTATGCGGGTGGTGAAGACGCGGATTTTCTTCGATTGATCGCCGGCGACCTCGAAATCCACTTCCGCGCCGCGACTCCGCCCGATCCAGTTGCGCTGCATGGTAATCACGCGCTCGGGCCATCCGCCCTCCAGCGTGTCCAGGTCGTCCAGCAACTGGTCGGCGTAATCGGTGACGCGGATGAACCATTGCTCCAGTTCGCGATGCTCGACGGGAGTGTCTTCGTGGCGCCAGCAGAAACCGCCTTCGGCCTGCTCGTTGGCCAGGGACGTGTTGCACTTCACGCACCAGTTGACGGTCGCGTTCTTGCGATAGAGCAACCCGCGCTTCCACATCTCTATGAAGAACCATTGATTCCACTTGTAATACTCCGGCGCGCAGGAGGCGAACTCTCGCCGCCAGTCGTAGCTGAAGCCCATACGCTTCAACTGCGTTCGCATGGAGGCTATGTTATCGAAGGTCCACTGGTCGGGCCGCGCGTTGTTTTTGATGGCGGCGTTTTCGGCGGGCATGCCGAAAGCGTCCCAGCCCATCGGGTGCAGCGTGTTGTAACCCTGCATGCGCTTGAAATGCGCCAGCGCGTCGCCTATCGAATAGTTGCGCACGTGGCCCATGTGTATGCGCCCCGACGGATACGGCAACATCTCCAGGCAATAAAACTTCTCGCGCGAAGGATCGACATCGACTTCAAAGGCGCGCTCCTCGGCCCATCGCCGCTGCTGGCGCTCTTCAATCTCTTCTGGAAAATATTTCTCGTTCATATCGGCAATTCCTTTGGCCTTTTGGCTTTTCGGCGGCCCCGCAAAATCAAAACGCGCCCGAGCGCGTCACGTCAGGATGCAAGGCGAAACCGGGAAATCTGTTCGGGGAAATATGCGATCGGAAGGCGCAGCGCAATCTCAGACATTGCGCTGCAACGTAAGGTGGAGGGCGGTCAGAGGGGTAAAGCGCGCCGCGCGCGATTTGACTCGGCGACGATCAATAAACCCTCGATTCGATTTTCCGACTGTCGGCGTCATAACTCCTATAACTCTCTGAATGAGTATTCGCGAAATACGATTTTACACAGCCAGGCGCGCAGGTTCAAGGGACGGAGGGACAGAGGATGGAGGATCGAGGATGGAAGATCGAAGATGGCGATCCTCCATCCTCGATCCTCCATCCCCCGTCTTAGATGTCCAGATTCTTCACGTCTAGCGCGTTGTCTTCGATGAATCTTCTTCGAGGCTCGACCTGATCGCCCATCAACACGGTGAAGATTTCGTCGGTCTCGACCGCGTCGTCGATTCGGACTTGCAGGAGAGTGCGTTTTTCGGGGTCCATCGTCGTCTCCCACAACTGTTCAGGATTCATTTCGCCGAGGCCTTTGTAGCGCTGAATCTGAAAATCCTTCCTGGCCGCCGCCAGGATGTGGTCGAGCATTTCGTCGCGCGAGGCGACTTCGGTCTCGACATCGCCCTCCTTGATGACGAACGGCGGATGGCTGATCTGCGCGAAAGATTTGTAAAGCTCGACCGCGCGCTGGAATTCAACGTGCGTCGCCAGTTCCCAATCGATCAATACGCCGGAGCCGTTGTTGGCGAGTTTGACCTCGATCTCAAAGAGGCCGTGCTCTTCATCAGAGATCAATCTCGTCTTGAACTCGGCTTCGGCCAGCGCGGCCTCGACTTTGCCGAGCAGGCTCTGGTCGGCGAACACGTCGTGCAGTTTGCGGCCATCTTTCTGCATCAGGCCTTTGGGTCCGGCCAGCGCATTGAGCGCGGTCTCCAGAAGCTTGCGGTCGTGCAACCGGCGTTCGAGTTTGCCGTAATAGCCGTTGAACTCGATCAGCCTTTCGAGCAGGCCGGTCAGGTCCCTGCCCTCGATCGTCTCGCCGGTCTTTTTGACCCTGATCGAACTCTCTTCGGTCCATTTGCGCATCAGGAAGCGGTTCAACTCGCGGTCGTCTTTGATGTAGCGCTCCGTCTTGCCCTTCTTGATCTTGTAGAGTGGCGGCTGCGCGATGTAGACGTAACTCTTCAGATCAGTCTCGACCACGCCGTCCTCGTTCTTGTTCTCGACTTTGTGCTCAAGCAACTGCGGCATCTGGCGATAGAAGAACGTCAGCAACAGCGTGCGGATGTGCGATCCATCTACGTCCGCATCGGTCATAAGAATGATTTTGTGATAGCGCAGCTTCTCGACATCGAAATCGGTCTTGCCGATGCCTGTGCCGAGCGCCGTAATCAGCGTTTTGATCTCGCTGTGCGAGAGCATCTTGTCGAAGCGGGCCTTCTCGACGTTGAGGATTTTGCCTTTGAGC
>DASUFM010000287.1:0-7233 GCA_036274535.1 Blastocatellia bacterium | reverse complement strand
AAGTCGGCGGCTTCGGTAAGAAACGGATTGCCGGGATCAAAGAGTCGCTTGCCACCCGCCTCGGCCGAACGCGGCAGCCTGTATCGAAGCCTTCGAAGACGCCTCCTGTCAGCGAGATTCTCGATGTTGATCGTGAAGTCCGGCGGATAGCGTCATAGTTCGCCCGCCCTCAGGCGCTGCCTCAGCTTCAGCACAGGCTTGAAGAGATCGCCCTTTCTTTCGATTCTTTTCCGCACATTTTCAATTGTGAAGTCCTGCGGAGTGATCTTCCCTCGCCTGATCTCGGCCCAGTCCAACGGCGCTGAAACGGTCGCGCCAGGACGTGGACGCGCAGAGTAAGGCGCGACCACCGATTTGCCGCGCGCGTTCTGAAAGTGATCAACGTAGATGCTGCCGCGCGGACGCCTCTTCAGCGAACGCTCCACGGTGGCAAGGTCGGGATATTCTCTTGCGACAATCGAAGCGGCCAGTTCGGCAAAATCCGCCACTTCCTTATAACCGTGAACGGGTTTGAGCGGAGCGTAAACATGAATCCCTCTTGAGCCTGACGTTTTGGCGAAGCATTTGAGACCGGCGCGGCCTATGACATCCTTGAGACGCAGCGCGATCTCGCAGACGGCCGCGAACTCCACGCCCTCGTCAGGGTCGAGGTCGAAGACGACCCAATCAGGATGGCCCAGATTTCGCGCGCGCGAATTCCAGGGATGGCGCTCGATCGCGCCGAGGTTCGTCACGTATAGCAGCGTCGCCAGGTTGTCGCAGACTAGGTAATCAACCGCATGACCTTCTTCGACGTCGAGCGTAACGACGCGCGCGTAGTCGGGAACTTCGTCAACGTCGTGTTGATGAAAAAATGGTTTGTCGATCCCGTTCGGATAGCGTTTCAGGATGAGCGGGCGGTCTTTAAGATACGGCAGGATGTATTTCGCGATCTCATAATAGTACCTGAGGAGATCGCCTTTCGTGTAATCGTCCTCCGGCCAGTAGACTTTATCGAGGCTGGTGAGTGAGACGATCTCTTTCCCGACTTTGAGATCGATATCGCCGCTCAACTCTTTCGACTTGAAGACGCGGCTCGCCGCGACCGGCCGGCTCTCCGGCTTAGCCTTCGAGCGAAGCCTTTTCACGGGCCGATGGGCGCGGGCTTCGCGCTTTTCCTTTCGCCCCCTGCCCGCCTCTTCAAGCCGCTCGCCCGATCTCAATTCCAGGGTCCAGCCGGGTTGCGCGAACTCGTCGTCGCTCTTGATGAGCAGCCATTGGTCATCACGACCTTTCATTCTGATCAGGTTGAACCCGCCGCGCAGTTTTTCGCCGCGCAATTCAAAACTGAGCTTTCCTTCTTTCAACTGCCCCAACGGGTCTTTGCCGTCCTTCGGCTCGTAATCGCCTGCGTCCCAGATCAATTGCTCGCCCGCGCCGTATTGGCCTTCAGGGATGCGCCCCTCGAACTTCAGGTATTCGATTGGATGGTCTTCGGTCATCACCGCCAGCCGCTTCACGCGCGGATCGAGCGTAGGGCCTTTCGGCGCCGACCACGACTTGAGCACGCCGCCAATTTCGAGGCGAAAATCGAAATGCAGCCTCGAAGCGTGATGCTCTTGTACGACGAAACGGCGCCTCTCGCGACCCGCAATCCGCCCTTTCGGTTCCGGCGTTTTTTTGAAGTCCCGTTTGCGGTGATATGTTTCAAGTCCCACATCCATCTCCATTGAATTCGCGCCGGGAGCGGTACTGATTACATCTTCTTCTAAATCAGACCGCACAAGAATCGCATCATCTTCCGGCAGCGCGCCCGACCAATGGCGTCGGCCGTCGCGCGGCGGGCGATTCAAAATCATACGTCTCGCCGTGACGGAGATAAGCGACACGGTCGCTCAGTCCAGCTTCTTCGACCGCCCTGACAAAATCTTCGAGCGGTGATTTAAAGACGGTGTAATCGTTGTAGTGGATCGGCAGGGCCTTCTTCGGCTTCGTCAGGCGGATCATCTCGACGCCCTGCCGCGCGTCCATTGTCACCAGCGCGCCGAGAATCCTTGTCCCGCCCAGATGCAACAGCGCGAGGTCAATGTCGGGGAACCGGCGCGGGATGTCTTTCAACTCGTCGTGCATGAGAGTGTCGCCGGTGACATAGACTCGGAGCGCCGTCTCGCCCGCGCCCTGTCTCGAGGACGATTCGAATTCGAGCATACTGCCCATCACCGCAGGCAGCAGGAAATTGACTGCGCCCGGCCCGTGTTTGCCGGGCATTGAAGTGATCTTCAGCCGCGCGTCGCCTTTCACGACGGTGAACGTCTCCCAGGTCTCCAGCCCTCGCGCCTCGCGGAAGCCCCTGGCCCGCAGTTTCGCCGCCGCCTGCCTGTTCGTGATAATCGGCAATCTTTTGTCCAGCCGCCGCTCTACGATCTGGTCGAAGTGGTCGCCGTGATAATGCGAGAGTAGGACGAAATCCACCGGCGGCAGTTCGTCAATGTCGAGCGCCGGTTCGGTCAGTCGTTCGGAAGTAATCCCGTAACCCAGGTGGACGTGGTCGCCCGCATGCAGGAAGTTCGGGTCGGTCATGATGGTGAACCCCGCGTAGCGTAAGATCACTGTCGCCGTCCCGACAAAAAAAATCGAACCGCGCTCGAAGCCGGGGCTGCCGGTCAAAGTCGCGGGCAGACGAAGCGTTTCGTCGCGCGGACGGCCGGCCTCTTCCGACGCCTGGCGCGACAATCGCCGCGCGCAGACGACGTCGGCGGCCACGACCGGGGCAACCGCGCCGATGGCCGCCAGCGTGCGCTTGCGCCGCTTCTGGCCGAACCAACCGTCGTTTGCGTTGAGCGCCGCGCCGAGCAGCGCCAGGTCCAGCGCGTCGCCCCCGACGCGAGCCCACATCCATTTCGAAAGAGGGTTCGGGTCGTCGCGCGCGGTGAGCAAGCCTACGCCCACCGCGATCTCGCGCAGCCCCATCGCTCGCAGCAACCATTCGTGTCCTGGCGCGCCGATCAGTTTGCCCAGCCGCCGTGGAGCCGCGACTCCGGCGATTCCCAGCCCTACGCTTAACCATCCCAGCGCGCGCGCCAGCCGTTTGCCATTCATAGACCTCCCTCCCATAAATTCCTTTTTCGTCGAGACGGTCAACGCTTGCGGCGCTGTGTTTTTGATCTGTGTTTGCAGCCAGGCCAGCTGTCGCTCGGTTTCGCCCAACGACTTCGAGCAGACCATCTCCATCTCTCGGTCGCGAAGCGAACCGGCGGCCTGCCTGAGTGAAGTCCATGTGAGTTTCGACTGTCCGGCGAGCAGCGCCAGGTCCTGGAGGTCGCGCAGTTTGCCGACTCCGCCCGCGCGCGGGCCGCGAAAGAGAGCGCGGCGTATACGCGCGGGTTCTTTGTCGGGCCGCGCGCCGTATCTTTTCGCCAACGGCTCAAGTCCGTCGGCGTGCAGCGCCGACCAGACCGCGAGTTGCTTGCACATCTCGCGCAGTTCCGGATCGAGCGCGTGGCGTTCGGCGACCATCAGGAAAGCGCCGGCAAGCAGCCGCTCGCTCTGACGCAGCAGGCCGATGAATTTCGGGACGTGCGGCGCTATGCCGTCGCTGTTTCTTGCCATCTCAATCCTCACAAAATCCCTGGCGCCCGTCGAATGCGGCTACCCGGGGATAACTCTCTTTACAACTTGCGCAAGCGCACCGCCGCGAATTTGAAGTGCGGCTGCTTGCTCACCGGGTCCCAGCTCGTAATCGTCAATTCGTTGGCGGCGCGGGCATGCTCTTTTCCGCTTTCGTCCCAATAACCATAATGGAACGGCACGAAAACATGCCCAGGCGCGATCTCGCCGACGCGCGCCGTGCCACGCACGCGGCCTCTGCGCGATTCAACCTCTACCCATTCGCCCGGCGCCACGCCGTAGCGGGCCGCGTCCTCTTCCGAAATCTGAATGTAAACATCGGGCGCGGCGGCGCGGAGTTCCGGCGACCGTCCGGTCTTCGTCCGCGTGTGCCAGTGGTAAACGTCGCGCCCGGTCGTCAGCCACAGCGGGTAATCGCCGTCGGGCTGTTCGACGGGCGGGACGTAATCCGCCGCCTTGATCATGGCCCTGCCCTTCGGGTCGCGCGCGCGATACTCTTCCGGTTCGACTTCGGCCCCGGTCATGAGGTCGTTGCCGAAAATCTCGCAGTAATCGGCGGCGGTGTTGAAGACGCCGTCTTCATACAGTCGCTCCTTGCCGTTCGGGTATTGTTCGTTGCAGGGCCATTGAATGCCCGAGCCCTCGCTGAGCTTCGCGTAACTCATCCCCGTGTAATCGCAGGGGCGTCCGCGTGTGATCTCCTTGAACGCCTCGAACGCGCCTTCCGGCTCGGTCCACTTGATGAGCGGCGCGCCGTCCCTGTCGCGGAAGTCCATCCGCCGCGCGTAATCAACGAAGATATCGAAGTCGGAACGCGCCTCGCCCGGCGGCTCGATGGCCTTGCGGGAGATGTGGACGGTGCGGTCGGCGTTGGTGAAACAACCCGTCTTCTCGCCCCAGATGGCGGCGGGCAAAACCACGTCGGCCAGCATCGCGGTCTCGCTCAGGAAAGGATCCTGCGCGACGACGAACAGATCGTCTTTGTCGAGTATTCGCCTGACGCGTTTTAGCTCCGGCAATGACACCGCCGGGTTTGTGCCGATGATCCAAAGCATGCGGATCGAGCCTTCCTCGGCGTAGTGGAAAATGTTCATCGCATGAGTCGGCGGGATGCCGTGCGGAATTGTTTCAGGGGCGACGTTCCAGGCGGCCGCCAGTCTGGCGACGTGTTCCGGGTTTTTGTAATTGAGAAACGCGACCAACTCCCCGTTCGCGCCGCACTCGCGCGTGTTCTGCGCCGTCGGCTGGCCGTTCATCTGGAAGACCGTCGAGCCCGGCTTGCCGATCACCCCCCGGATCAGATGCAGGTTGTTGACCTGCACCGCCGAGGCCGTCGCCTGGTTCGACTGGTAAACGCCCTGCAGCACGGTCGAGACCAGCGTCGGCGTCGAGCCGAGAATTTCGGCCGCCGCCTCGAGCTGGCGGGGCGGCACGCCGGTGATCGCCCCGGCGTATTCGGGGGTGTAGAGCGAGACCGTGCGTTCGAGGTCTTCAAAACCGACGGTGTGCGCGTCAATGAACGCGCGGTCGACGTTCCCGGCCTTGATGATCAAATGCAACAGTCCGTTCATCAGCGCCAGGTTCGTCCCCAGGCGCGGCGCGATGTGAACGTCGGCCATCTTCGCCGTCGGCGTGAGGCGCGGGTCGGCGACGATCATCTTAGGCGGATCGGCGCCGCTCAGCCTGTCCAGGATGCGCGCCCAGAGCACGGTTTGCGTGAAGGCTACGTTGTGGCCGAAGTGAAAGATGGCGTCCGTCACGTCGAAGTCGGCGTACGAACCCGAGTCGCCGTCGGTTCCGAAACTCTGCATCAACGCATGGGCCGCCGTCGCCGTGCAAAGCCGCGTGTTGCCGTCCATGTGCCTTGTCTTCACGCCCGCGTCGCCGAGTATCGCGAGCGTGTAATACTCTTCGAGGAAGAGCTGCCCGGTGTTGTAAAAGCCGATGGTGTTGCCCGTGTACTTATCGATCAATGCGCGCGAACGCGCGACGATCAGGCTCATCGCCTCGTCCCAGGTCGCCTCCTCCAGCCGCCCGTCGCGCCGCACGAGCGGGCGCGTCAGCCGCTCGCGGCTGTCGTTGGCGATCCAGCCGTGCAGCCCTTTCGGCCCAAGCCGCCCGCGGTTGATGCGGTCGACCGCCCGGCCGCGCACGCCGACGATCCGCCCATCGCGCACGCCGATGTCCATCGCGCACCCGTTCGAACAAAGCACGCAGGCCGACTGCACCCATCGTTCCGGCTCTTCCAGTGTGCGTTCATCTACTCGCGCAGGCCACTCGCCGCCGACGTGCGGCGTCCGCTCGCCCCAGACGTCGGCGATGCTATCGCGGGTTTCCTTCGCCACTCTTTTTTTTATTGCCCGACTGCTCATCTTTCCAGGCGCGCAAGCGAATAATTCAACTTTACACCGACAGGCGAAGCTTGTTAGTACGGCAGCGCGCAGAACGACAGTGTCATAGAGAGCGGCGCCGCCCTGCGAACGTATCGAAGCGCGCTGGCGCCACTGTTGCCTTATAGCAGACTATGAGAGAGCGATTGCCCGGTACCGCTGACCGATTATCAATACGTGAGCGCCCTGCAAACTCTCCAATCATGTACCAATCATGGGGCAAGCTGCTGTTTATGCACTGGTCAATGCCGGCCGAAGCGCTCCGGCGGCTCATTCCGGAAAGGTTGTCCATTGATACGTTTGACGGCAAGGCGTGGGTCGCCTTGACGCCCCTCACCATCTGGGACGCGCGGCCAGTCTTCATGCCGCCACTGCCATGGCTGAGTGATTTTCATGAACTTAACGTACGGACTTATGTACATTTGGACGGCGTCCCCGGGGTATGGTTCTTCTCCCTGGACGCGAACAGCATGGCGGCGGTGATTGGGGCGCGCACGTTCTTTCACCTGCCGTATCACAACGCGCATATAAGCCTCAATCCACGGGATAACACGGTCGCTTACAGCTCTACGAGAGAGGGCGCGGAGACGCCGGCGAACTTCGAGGCCACCTGGACAGTAGGCGCGGATTTGCCGCAGCCCCCACTCGATTCGCTAGAGTTCTTTCTGGTCGAGCGTTATTGTCTTTATGCTTCTGACAGAGGGAAACTCTATCGCTGTCGCATCTTTCATCAGCCCTGGCCGCTACAGCAGGCGAGTCTTTCGACATACAGTTCGAGCATGATGGAGGCGAATGGGCTGCCAAGTCCCGTCGGACAACCGTTGTTGCACAGCGGCGGTCCGGTCAACGTTGAGATATGGCCTCTGAAAGAGGTTTAACCAGCGTGGCTTCTGATAATCACTTGTCAACTCAGGCTCACTGCCCCAATTGGAGGTCCGAGTTGTGACATTCCGGACTCCGGCGCTTTTGATATTTTCAACCCTGGCGCGTGAGATCTTCGCCTTTTTCCGCAGGATGGGCGCGCTCGGCCTGTTTCTCCTCGGGGTCTTCGATTCCTCTTTTCTCATCTTCCCTTTCGGCAATGATCTTCTGCTGATCGCGCTGGTCAGTAGCGAGCGGCATCCGTGGTGGTGGGTGATTTACACGATCGCCGCCGCCCTCGGCTCGGTCGTGGGCGTCACCCTGGTGGATCTTGTCATGCGCAAGGCAGGCGAGGAGGGGCTGGAAAAATTTGTCG
>DASUFM010000286.1:0-12263 GCA_036274535.1 Blastocatellia bacterium | reverse complement strand
TCCTTCTGTCGTAATCTTTAACTTTTGACCGGATGATCGAGAATGGCCTCTTTATCAGGATCCCAGTATAGCTTCCTGCCCTCACGGTAGGCGCGGGCGGCCATGATCACGGCCACGGAGTGCGCGAATCCATGTCGAACAGTCGCATTAGGCTGTCGCCGGCTGCGCAGGCATTCGATCCAGTTGGCCATGTGTGAGCGGTCCTTGTCGCCGATGAAAGTTAGAGGAATAGCGTCGCTGCCCGGAAGCGTGATGGGTTTCTCGGCGCGTTGAATGAAGGGGTTGTCTTCGTGAGTTCCTTTCTCTTCAATCCATTTCCAGCGTGGACTGCCTTCGCCTCCGATGTTGACGAGGGTGGCGTTCTTTCCCATGATCCGGCTGAAACTGTCGCTGTCGTTGCCGAAACTGGTGGCGTAACTGACCAGGAATCCTTTGGGATATTCCAGGAGGGCCTGGAATGTATCCGGGTTCTCGCGCCCATCCTTCCAGACGAATACTCCGCCTGACGCGACGACGGATTTTGGAAAGTGGTCGTCCAGAAAGTAGTGAACGAGGTCTATCCCGTGGCTCATCCATTGATCCGGGATTCCGCTGGAAAAATCCTTGTAAAGACGGAACTCGAAATAGGCTCGCGGATCGAACGGCCGGGGAGCTTTTTTTAGCAGCCAGCGCCGCCAGTCGGTGTCAGGTTCCCGAATCTCCTTGACCTCCGAACGCCCGCGCCAGCGCGGCCCGTGGTAGTTCCAGACGATCTCGACTTTGCTGACCTCGCCGAGGGCGCCGGTCTTGATGAAATCGCGGACTGCTATTTGATACGGCTCGCTGCGATGTTGCGTGCCGATTTGCGCAATGCGGTTGTGTTTGATTACGGCGTCGCGAGCCGCTTTGGCCTCTTCGAGATCATTGGCCATGGGTTTTTCGCAGTAGCAATCCTTGCCCGCCTCGGCCACGAGTTTCAAATGAGTCGCGTGCTGGAAATCCGCGGTCGCGACCAGCGCGGCGTCCACATCTTTGAGCGCGAGCAGGTCGTCCATATACTGGAAGACGCGCGGCGCCCTCCCGTAATCTTTGGTCGCCTGATCCGCCGCCGCCTCGCGGTTGACCTTCCACAGATCGCAAACGGCGGTCATCTCCACATTTTTTTCCTTCAACTGCGCGACGATCCAGGCCAGCTCTCTTCCACGACGCCCCGCCCCGATGATTCCCAGCGAGATCCGATCATTAGCGCCGAGAATACGGTTGTAGGATGAAGCCGCGACGTTCAATGCGCCGGCCCCCGCCACCAGTGTGGCCCCCTGATTGAGAAACGTTCTGCGATTGATCTTCTTTGATTCTTTCATATATGTCTCCAGAAACGGGTTACTCGCCTGTTGGCCGCGATAGCTTATCACTTTCACTCGCCGCGGAGTAATTTGCCCATTAGTCGTATCGGGCGCAGCAGAGGATACGCCCAGGCGGCCCGCCGAAGGATGGGAAATGAGAGCCAGTCAGCCGCGCTGGGCGTGGTGGCGATTCTGGCGAAGGAGCGGATTTTGTCGAACCACAGACGCTGCAGTCTGAAGATGAAGAGGCTTTCCGCGCTCCGGCTGAGCCGCGAGTTTGAATCGGAATGGAGCCGTTGAATTACTTTCGCCGCCAGTCTCGCGGATTCGCGATCGCTTTCCATAAGTCTGTCCATTTCAGGCGGCGTTGAGATCCCGGCCACATCACTGGCCAATCGCAGCCCCAGGGACAATACCCGCTCGCATCGATGTCGGGCGGCCAGGTCGTAGACTCTGCGCCAGTCCAGATTTGAATGTCTCTTGATCAGTCCCGCGACGTCGACAACCCAGATCAGTTTCTCCCAGACGTGTTTGGCGCCATGCGCGCACAGATAGACCAGCAGGTCTTCCGGCGAGAGCGTCATCACGGTTTGCCCTCCGGGTTGCGAAGAAATCATTCGCTCCCGCAGGCGCTCAGGGTCGGGTGAAAAGGGCAAATATTTCGGCGACAGTTCCCAGTGCAATTCGACCAAAATCTCTTTCTCGGCATGCCAGAACGCCATCACGTTGCAGGCTTCGGCGAAGACTTCGGCCTGACGCCCGTTTAACTGAAACTCCGGTTGATAGCCGCGCGCGATGAGCAGTTCCTGCGCCCTGATAAAATCGGGCCTGGCGATCAGCAGGTCCAGGTCGGCGAATTCGCGCAGCCCGAGGTCGCCGTATGCGAGCGCCGCCAGCGTGGGGCCTTTGAACGGGATGATATTTATTCCATGCCCGGCAAACATACGGACCAGAACGACCAACTCTCCCGTCATCCGCAGATTCTTTCTCAGGTTCCATTGCGTGAACTCTTGAAGAGTGGAGCAAATTTTAGTCCGCTCCTGATCACGACAGATTGAGTTCTGTCCAATTAGAAAACGGTAGAGCAACGGCCTCATGCCGTGCGCCTCCGCCTTCGCCAGCAAACGGCCACACTCCCTCTGGTCTTCCAATATTCCCGCCAGATCAGCGTCGACTTCGTCATCAAACGCAAGTCGCGCGGAAGCGAAGAGTACGGAAGCGTGGATTTGATCGGGAGCGGTCATTGTCCGGCGACCTTTCTAAGTTTCGCTTTCCACGATTGGGCGTAATACCCGCCGCGGGACGCCAGCTGGCCGTGTTCTCCCGATTCGACGATCTTTCCATTGAACATGACGTGAATGATGTCGGCCTGCATGGCGGTGGTGAAGCGGTGTGTGATGATGAGGGCGGTCCGGCCTTCCGCGAGTTGGCGGAAGCGGCGCATCCATTCGGCTTCGGCCCAGGAATCCATCGCGCTGGTCGGTTCGTCTAGCAGAATGATCGGCGCCCGGCGGAGGAAGGCCCGCGCCAATGCGATGCGCTGCCATTCGCCGGCGCTCAACTCGGTTCCGTCGGCGAACCATCTTCCCAACTGATGCCGGTAACCGTGGGGCAGTTTGGCGATGATCTCATCGGCGCCGGCGGCGACGGCGGCGGATATGATCTCGGCGTCATTCGGTGGCGGCGACAGTTCGCCGAACGAAATGTTTTCCGAAACCGACTGGCTGTAGCGCACAGGGCTTTGGAACAGCGCGGTGATCATACGGCGCAGGTCACGCAGTTTCATCTCGCGCAGGTCTACGCCGTCAACGGTGATGGCGCCGGAATCGACGTCGTACAATCGGCAGAGCAGCTTGAAGAGCGTGCTCTTCCCCGCCCCGTTCAACCCTACAATGGCCACGATCCGGCCCGCCGGTATCTCCAGCGAAAAGTCGCGCAACACGAAACGATCGTCCTTCGCGTCGCCGCCTGGATAACTGAAAGAGACACTGTCAAATTTGATTCCTTTACATAATCTCGCGGGCGCCGGGCGCGGATCGATCGGATCGGCGACCTCCGGTCTCAGCGCCAGAAATTCAAAGAGGTTTCCGAGGAAGAGGCTGTTTGAATAAAGCCGGCCGGCGTGATCCAGCAGCGAGCGCATCAACTGTTGTCCCTGATTGAGCGCCTGATAAAAGAGCGCCAGCGCGCCGAGCGTGATCGCGCCTTGAACGGCCTGCCATGCCATCCAGGCCAGGGCGCCTATGGTCACGAACAGCGCCAGCATAGCCGCGCACAATTCCGCCAGGCTCTGTTTCAGCGCCAGTTCCAGTCTCTCGTTTCGCAGTCTCTCCCGCAGCCGCCGCCAGGCCGATTGAAAATGCCCGCCCAGATCAAACAGCCTGATTTCAGCCGCGACCTCGCTCGAAGTGAGCAGCCAATCGTAATACCAGACGCGGCGCTCGTCCTCGGTCACGCGCTTCCTCCAATCGAATTCGCGCAGGGTCCAATACAAAACCATCAGCAGCGCGGGCAGCGAACTCGTCAGCAGCGCCGCGGGCAGAAACCAGCCGAAAGAGAATATCACCGCGCCGACCGCCAGCAGCGTCACGAGGCTTTGCGCGAGACTGCCCAGACTTTCGAGCAGCATCTCCGGCCGATAAGCGGCGTCTGTCCTCGCGCGATGCAGATGATCGTAAAATTCCGGCATGTCATAGAACGCGTAATCGGTCGCAATAGATTGCCTGTAAATCAGCCCTGCGATGTGATCATGAAGCAGTTCCGATTGATTACGGCGAATCCACCCGATCAGCTCGCGCGATATTTCAGCCAGCAGCATCAACGCGGCCATCAGGCCGCCCCACCACAACACAGGGTTCAAGGCGCTTATCGAATCGCCGGGGCCGGATTTGCCCCCTGATTTAATTGCCGCCAAAAGACTGTCAATCAACGGTCTGGTCAGATAAACGATCGCCGCGGGCAGCAGTCCCTGAATGAGAAGCAATAACGCCCAGGCGGCGGTCCAGCTTCGCGCGGCGCCCCACACCAGCGCGATCGCGCGCGGCAAATGCGACAGCGCCGCCAGCGCCTTGCCGAATCTGTTTTTTAAGCCGATGCCCGATTTAATGAGATTCACTCGCTGTATTTCCTGGACAGCTTTCCCACGTGTGTCAGCGCGTCCTGCCAGCGCGAGAACTTATGGGGAAAGCGTTCGGCCAGTTGTTTCGCAATTTCGCCGAGCGGCGTCCGGGCGCCCAGTCGGCCGAGAATGTAATGATCCATCACGCCGTCGGGATTGAGCTCGGGAACATAGGCGGCGCCTTGTTTGCACAGACCATTCAACGACAGGGATTCGCCGTAAAAAGTGGATTGGTTGAAACAGGCTTTAACTTGCCCCGAGTTCCTCGACTTGACCGTCGTCTCCCAGCGGTAGACGTAATCATCGCCGACCAGCCTGGCCTCGAGTCGCGCATCGATCCGATCGCCTTCTTTCAATTCGACCGGCTGGGGCCATGGAAAAAAGCTTCTGCCATAAACCTTGGAGGGGTTCTCCGCGCCCGGCGCGTTCGAGAATCCCACGCCATCGGCCGTCATGGCGTCGAACCAGATCAGCATTCCGTGGGCCGTTCCGTCGCGCCTGACATCGAAGATCATTTCGCCGGCCACATTCGGGTCACTGACGGTCGTGTAATCGAGCGTCGCCCAGAGTCCAGGCTCGGCGAGCAGGATTTCCGCGCCGTCTTTCCTGATCTTCCAACCGATGGTATTGGTCACGATCCGCCGCGCGGCTGTCATGTCGAATTCGTATTTATCCCAGTGGCCCAGATGTTCGTTGTAAGTCTCTTCGGCATCGACTATCGCCGCCCAGACGTCGTCGCGCCGGCTGATCAATGTCCCGCCGGGCTTCAGCAGCCGCGCGCGCGCGTCCGCGATGCTCGAAATATGCCTCCCCAAAAAGGGCAACCGCCCTCTCAAGTCTGAAATGACGATGTCGGCCCGCTCCGGCAAAGTCACGTCGGTCGAAAGCTTCTGGATAAATTCAATCCGGTCGGCGTAACCGTTCGCGGCGGCGATCTCGCGCGCGATTTGAATGGCGTCCGCGGACTCGATCGCATAGACGCGGCGCGCGCCGAACTGACAGGCCAGCAGCGCAAAGACGCCCGTGCCTGCGCCGATGTCGAGCACGATTGAATCTGGTTTAACGGCGAGGCGCAGGGCTTCCGAGTAGGCGTCCATGCGGGCGTTGTCAGCAATCATAAAACCGTACATTGAGACACTATACATACTTGAGGGCTTTCTGTTTGATTGGCGAATAATCCGAGATGAGCGAGGAAGTTTGAACGCGGCATCTATATTTGTCCGTAGGCAGGCATATTGTGAAAGTCATCGAGGATGACCCGGCAAAGATCCGGCAAGCGCGCCGGATCGGAATGCGGTTTCAGCCTGCGCAGCGGCGTGTTGTTGATAAGCCGCCCCAGCAGATCGAACTCGC
This sequence comes from Blastocatellia bacterium, assembly GCA_036274535.1. GTDB lineage: Bacteria > Acidobacteriota > Blastocatellia > RBC074 > RBC074 > JAJVID01. The sequence continues at coordinate 6,470 of DASUFM010000286.1, read as the reverse complement.
GCGCCCGCATCCGTTGATCTAGCATGTAATTCGTATAGGTATTACTCACCAGTTCGACCAGACCTGTCTGCGAATGGACGGCTTCGACGAACGGCGCCGCCGGGTCGTCGCTCCGCCCATCCAGCAAGTACAAGGCAGCCAGCGGCAGCGGCTGTCGCTGAAAGCCGAAGTCATTTCGAGTCAGATCGAGGTATTGCTTGTCCCATGTCGGTGTGAGCGGCGGCAGCGCGTCTCTCGATCCGAAGAGCGCCTCAACTGATTCAGCCCACAAACGGATCAGCGGGTAACCGGGCTCCACGAGGAACGAGTCGCCCTGGTCGCGCAAAGCGACGACATCTTCGGACAGCGCCGGATACCCCTGCCGCGTGAAAGCCGCCGCGGTTGTGGACTTTCCCGCGCCGGCCGGGCCGATCAAAGCTATCGCTCGCCCGTCGACCCCGATGGCGCTGGCATGTAAACAGGTCACCCCTCGCAATCGCAGCAGAAATCCGAAGATCGGCCCGAGCAAATAAGTCGCTGTATCCTCGAGGCTCATGTTCACAGGCCAGGTCGCCCAAATTTCATCCCCGGATTCTGACAGAAAAAATTCCGTGCCGTCACAGTAGCGTAGCCTGAAGCAACCGCTATCTCCGAGTTTCCACACTTTAAGGGCGGGTTCATTCTCCCGGCCGCGATCACAACTGGTGTACCAATCCTCGGCCTGCGCCGTCGAACCTTCATCCAATCGAGGCGTCGACTGAAATGACACTCGTACATCGGCTTCCACCGTATGGGGTAGAGCCGGTATTCCGGGGATGGGCATGCTCGAGTGAACATTCAAACCGTAAATCGTGTAATACATCGTCGCGCTTTTGGATTTACAGCCACAGAGATCACAATGAGCGCAGAGAGGCGATTATCCGCTCCGCGATCTCGGTGGCCAGGGTTTCTGATTTAAGGCGATCCAATTCCCTTCAGCCAGCGGTTTAAACTGATTGGGCGCATTTCCAGAGTCGCCAGTTCGGAATCGAGTTTCCGAGGACGCTCAGAGGCGACGCCGAAATCCCTGTTGGCGTATTTGGACAAGTCCACATATTGAGACAGCGCCTCAACCGGGACGAAGCTTTGCCATAATCGTCCGGCGCAATCCCTCAACCTATCCGGCGTCGGGTCACCCGCCAGGGGCGCTTTCGGACGCCGCAGAGTCCGCTCCGGCAACAGGCCTCGCATCGCAAGGCGCATCAAACGCTTGTCCACGCATACGGGCAGCGTCGGCAACGCCAGCGTATAGCGCAGCAGCCGCAGGTCAAAGAGCGGATGCCGCGTTTCGATCGGAACGCCGCTCACTTCCGGATCGTAATTTTCAAACATCTTTGTCCAAAATGTCGCCGTCAGGAATTGATAAGCCTCAGGGCGGCGCGGGTGAATGTGCGGCGCTTCCGTGAGCAGTTGATTCCACCGCTCCGGCAGACTCAAACGAGCCTCGAAATCACGGTTGAGCCAATCCGGATATGGAGGCTTCCATGCGGAGCGCTTCAGCCAACGCCTGATTCTGGTGCGAAACCCGATCTGCGGCAGGCCGCCATGCGTCAGAACATGTCTGCCGACTTCCAGCGCCGCCCGGCCGAATCGCAGGCTTTTGAACAGATTGATCAGATACGAAAACGACCCGCGCAAAACAACGTCACCGCCCTGTCCGGTCAGCGTTACTCGCGTATGCCTCGCAATCTGTCTGTATTGATCCAGCCACATGGAGGTCGACGGAATATTAACCGGTTCGGGCCTGTGAAACTCCGGCTCATCGAACCCGCCATAAAGCGGATAGTCGTCCACGACAGTGTAGTTGATCGGTATCCCAATGTGCTCAGCCACCAACCCGGAATAGAGCCTTTCTTCATCGGGAATCAGGCGATCATAGACTATCGTGTAAGCCCGCAGGTCGAATGGCGCGCTCTTCCGCGACAGAAGTTTGTTCGCCGTCGCGGCGACGGTCGGCGAATCCATTCCGCCGCTCATAAAAACGCCCACGCGATCGGTCCGCAGCCTGTCGTTTACAGCGTGATCCAAAAGTTCGACGAAACGCTCGACGTAATCGGTCTCGCGCCGGCGCCGAATCTCGTCCTCTATTGGCATCGTCCAGTACCGGCGTATTCGCAGGCCGCCGTTCGACCAGCTTAGCGTATGAGCGGCCGGAAGCTTTTGGACGTCAGCAAAGAAAGTCGTCTCCTGGCTTTCGTTAGTATCCCAGATGAGGAAGTCTCCGACAGCTTGATCATTCAACCTGTCGGAGACCCCCGGATGAAGGCGAATGCAGCTCAAAGTGTTACTAACGATGAGAGAATTACCGGCCCGGGCGTAATAGAAGGGCTTTACCCCGAAATGATCGCGGGCGCAAAACAGGCTCCGCTCTCGCTTGTCCCAGATGGCGAAAGCGAAATCGCCGATCAGATGGCTGACGCAATCTTCTCCCCAGGCGTAATAGGCATGAAGAATCAATTCAACGTCAGTGGCGTTTTTGAGATAGCCTCGCCCTGCGGTTTCGAGACGTCGAACGAGATCATCTCCGCCGTCAACCCTTGCGTCCGCGACGATCCAAATCCGGCTGTCCAGACTGAACGGTTGCCGCTCGCGAAACGACTCATCCGTCGTGCGCAGCATCGTATGAACCAGCCCGGCGCCTCCATCAACCCACGTCACCTGCTTGTCGGGGCCGCGAAAGGCCATGGACTCGGCCATTCGGCGCAACAACTGCGGCGAGACGGGCGCACAATCAAAATTGAATGTGCCGGCAATACCGCTCATCTGGAACGAGCCCCCGAAGTTCCGAACAAGTTCAATTTGTCCTGTTTTTGACGATAGTGGCCGGCGTATCGATCATCCCTGACGTCCCCACCGTCTGTGTCAGGTCTCGAATGTCGCCGTAACTTGTCAATCGTGGAGGGCTATACGGCGCTTTACCGTTGGTCATAGTTTTATCCGCCGCGCTTTCCATCTGATTTTCGTTTTTGTTCATTACTGACTCCCATTAAATTGAGGCAAAATTTCGCGATCGAACGGCTCGTAACGATGACGTACATCGTCACTGTCGTTCAATACGACGCCTTTTATTTCAATCCAGGCGTGAGCATTTAACTGCCCAGCCACTTTACGTGTCCCGATATGCAATTCGCTGCTGATACCTTTACGTCGCAACAGCCACCACAACGCGATAGATCGTTGCAGGCAATTGGCTCGGCAAACCCCGTGCCTGCCCGCCACGCCGACAAGCCGGCTTATGCGAAAAGCCCTCGCAAGGGTCGCTTCAGGACATTCCGTTTCCTGTAGAGGGATGTATGGAAGAAAACATGAAAATATGAGCTGAGACCGTCGCAATCCCGCCAATCTTAGCGTCAGCGCCATCAGTGGGAGCAGGACCAGCGCCTCAGCGAGCGTTCGACGGTCGTCAGGGGACAATCGCAATAATTTACGCAGCCTGTCCAGCGGCGACCTCCATTAATCCATTTAAGACCAGTTTTTCAATCAAATCCTGCATGTCCAGTCGAAGCTTATCCGCGTCGACGTCATATTCATCGAGCAGAGTTTCGTAAGCCGACTGAATCGAATCGGAAGTCGCCAGCAGAGTCCACATCCGAGTCCCTACCGGGTCGAGGCCGAAATAGCTTTCGCTTTTAAGGTTCAACAACACCGACTCGCCTTCGATGACGTTGATCAGTGTGTCCTGTGCAATCATCAATTTTCGATCGAAAGAAATTGTCATAACTCAGTCCAGTTGGATTCTTAACCGCTTTAATCCCACGCCCATATTGCGCAGACCGTCGAGTTTGCTTTCAGGCACCTTGAGGCTGGAGACCAGGACCTCGCTGACGCCGTGCGAATTAATCAATTCGGGGAGTCTGCCGCTGCTGAAGATTCGATAGCCGCGGAGCAGCATTCCGGTCTTTTGGACATCATCGTCAATGAATCCGACCGGCTGGTAGCGATAACCTGGGTTGTTAAGCAATTCCCGGACCAATATTTCGCCGCCGGCGCCGGCGCCGTAAATCAACACCGGCCTGGCGTCGGGCGCCGGCTGCCTTTGTCCGGCGATCAAGGCCGCGATCAGTCGAAATGAAATACGGCTGGCGCCGGCGAAGAACAACAACATCATGCCGTTGAGTATGAAGACGGCGCGCGACGGCCCCTGAAAATTGTAGAAGAGCAGTACGGCCATTCCGCTGACCGCCGATCCGGCGAGGACGGCGACAGCCAGTCTGGCCAGTTCATAAACTCCGGCGTAACGCCAGATGCCTTTGTAGACTCCGCCGACCAGAAAGGACAATATCTGAACGGCCACGAGCAACGGCAGAGTCCTGATAAAGATCGGTATCTGCTGGCGCGGCAAATCGCCGTCGAACCTGAGCAAATAGGCGCTGTAATAAGCCAGGGCCACCAGTACGGAATCGAGAAGGATTTCAAAAATCCGCCTGCGATGTGAAAAGTTTCCGAACGGATCGACCAGTGTCGCGACCGCCGCCTCCGGATTCGGATTTCGGCCCTCCGCGTAAACGCCGACTTTGCCGAGATAGAGTCCGATGAAAAGCGCGCTCAAAGCGAAGAGCATGACCAGCGCCAGCGCGCCCCAGATCGCCATCTCCCTGACCGCCAGGGCCAGCGCGCCTGAGAGCGCGGCCAGCGTATACAAGGACAGCGTCGCGCGGCGTTCAGACATCCCCAGCGCGACCAGTCGATGCGATGTGTGATCACGCCCGCCTTGCGAGACGGGGCGGCCCGACAGTTTGCGAGTCACCGCAACGACCATGGTGTCGAGGATCGGAATTGTCAGAATCAACACCGGCGTCGCCAGCACCGAGACCAGGTTCCGCGTCCGCTGTATATCGCTGAGCAGCGCGATGCCGCTTAGCGCGAAGCCGAGAAACATCGAGCCGCAATCCCCCATGAAAATCGTGGCGGGATTGAAGTTGAACCTGAGGAATCCGGCTACGGCGCCGGCCAGAATCAACGGCAGCGCGGCCTCCGCGGTCTGCCCGTTCACAAAAAATGTAATCGCCAGAAAGGCGCAGGCGATCAGCGAAATTCCACCCGCCAACCCGTCCATGTTGTCCAGCAGATTGATCGCGTTCGTAATTGCGACCAGCCAGAAGATCGTGAGGAAATTGACGCCCGGCTCCCAACTCGCCCAATACAGCCCGGGCAACCGCAGCCCGCTGAAGACCACTATCGATGCGGCGACCACCTGCATGACCAGTTTGACGTACGGTTTGAGCTGTTTCAGGTCATCGATGATCCCGACGCCGAACAATAGCGTAGCCGCGATCAGCATCGGATAAGCTCGTGAAAGATCCGGCGCGAAAATTAAACATCCGATGATAAAAGCAAGATATATTGCGATTCCGCCCATCAGCGCCGTGGGCCTGCTGTGCCAGCGATCTTTTCGGGGAGCGGCGACTATTCCCAACCGATGAGCGCCCTGCCGAACCAGGTATGTAAACATCAAACTGAGCCCCGCCGTGACGGCGACTCCGGCGCCAAGCCTCCACATACACTTCTCCCAGGGGGATCGAAACCTGTCGCTTAAGGCTTGTTGGTTTACAACATCCTTGAGGGAGGTTCATCGAGGGAAGTTCGTTCAGGGAAGTTCGTTCAGGGAAGTTCGTTGTTTAATGGTGGGAGTTTCGAAGGCGCATGACGCGTGCCGCTCGCTTATTCATGCGCTCAATTCAGAACGCTGATACTCTATCACACTTTCCAGAATTTCGTCTAAATCTAATGACGGCTGATAGTCGATGAGTTTGTGTATCTTGGAAATGTCGGGAACGCGTCGAAGCATGTCCTCGAATCCTTCTTCATAAGCCTGATCGTAAGGGATGAAGACAATTCTTGAATCGGAACCGGTCAATGATTTGACCTTCTCGGCCAGCTCCAGAATAGTCACTTCCCTGTTGTTCCCGATATTGTAGATTTCTCCGACGGCCTTCTCGCTTTCGATCAGGCGCATCAACGCTCCGACCACGTCAGAAACGTGCGCAAAGCAGCGGCTCTGAGAGCCGTCGCCGTAAACCGTGATGTCTTCGCCCTTGAGCGCCTGCCTGACGAAATTAGGGATGACCATCCCGTAGCGCCCGGTCTGGCGCGGGCCGACGGTATTGAAGAGACGCGCAATGACGGTCGGAACTTTCTTCTCCTTCCAGTAGGCTACGGCCAGGAACTCATCAATCGCCTTGGAGCAGGCGTAACTCCATCGGCCCTTGTTGGTCGCTCCCATCACCAGATCGTCGTCTTCGCTGAACGGGACGCGGTCGCGTTTGCCGTAGACTTCCGAGGTCGATGTGATCAGAACCCGCTTGCGTTTCTTGGCGGCGTGCTGCAACACGGCCTCCGTGCCGCGAACATTGGTCTCGATCGTCTTGACGGGGCTTTCGACGATCAGTCTGACGCCGACCGACGCGGCCAGATGATAAACCGCGTCACACAAATCGACCAGTTCGGCCATC
>DASUFM010000285.1:0-9209 GCA_036274535.1 Blastocatellia bacterium | reverse complement strand
CGCCCGCGCTCCTCGTAAAGCTGGCCCGTGTACGTGTTCTGGAAATCAATGTCGGCCTGATAGCCTTTCAACACCCATTTGCCGACCTCGGGAAGTTCGACGCTGCGGTATTGCACGCCGCTGTTGGTGGAGTTGATGCGGTATTCAAGTTTGAGCTCGAAATCCTTCGGCTGGCCGGCGCGCCAGACCAGGAAGGTGTTCGCCTTCAGAGGCTTTTCCGCAGTGGTCTCGCCGATGATGGTTTCGCTCTCCACGCGCCAGAAAGCAGGATTGCCGTCCCACCCATTCAGGGTCTTGCCGTCAAAGATGGCTTCAAATCCGGTGTGATCATCAGGGGCCAGAGCTTCGATCCCAGGGCCGCGTCCGCCACGAGGCTGTCCCTGCGGGGCGCCGGCCTGCTGCGCGCTGGTAGAGACTGCCTGAAAGGTCATAAGCGCCGCCGCGAACAAGGCGACGGCGATTGCAACAAGCTTTTTCATAATTATATTTTCTCCCATTGGCGAGTCTTAGCTGATTTCAAAACGGCGTCGGTCACATAATCCGTCGCCAAACCGTCTCTGAAGGTCGGCGCCGCTTCTTTCCCCTCGCCGAGCGCTTCCAGGAAATCGGCGAACTGGTGAGTGAAAGTGTGTTCGTAGCCGATCTGCAGTCCCGGCACCCACCAGCGTTTCATGTAGGGGTGATCGCCGTCTGTCACGTGTACGCTGCGCCACCCGCGCAGGGCCCCTTCATCGCGGTGATCGAAATACTGTATGCGGTGCAGGTCATGCAGGTCCCAGATTGCCGACGCATGCTCGCCGTTGATTTCCAGCGTATAGAGCGCCTTGTGTCCGCGCGCGTATCGGGTCGCTTCGAAAGTCGCGAGCGAGCCGTTCTCGAACCGGCACAGGAAGGCGCTGGCGTCGTCAATGCCCACCGGCTCGACGTTCCCGGTCAGATTGTGCTTGCGCTCTTTGATGAATGTCTCGGTCATCGCCACGACTTCGGAGATCGGGCCGTTCAGCCACATCGCGGTGTCAATATTGTGCGCTAATAGATCCCCGGTCACACCGCTGCCCGCGACCGCCACATCCAGCCGCCACAAGCCTTCCCCGCCCTGCGGCAAATCCTGAGAGATCGTCCAATCCTGCAGGAATTTCGCGCGGTAATGAAAGATCCGCCCGAAGCGCCCTTCATCGATCAGATTCTTCAACAACGTCACTGCCGGCGCGCGGCGGTAGTTGTACCAGACCGCATTCGGAACTTTGGCGGATTCGACCGCTTCAGTCATCGCAAGGCCTTCGGCCGCGTTGCGCCCCAGCGGCTTTTCGCACATCACCATCTTGCCCGCGCGGGCGGCGGCGATGGCTATCTCGGCATGCGTGTCGTTCGGGCTGGCGATATCTATCAGATCGATGTCTTTGCGCTCGATCAGCCTGCGCCAATCCGTCTCCACCGATTCGTAGCCCCAGTTGCCGGCGAAAGCCCGCGCGCGTTCAACATTGCGCGCGCAAACCGCCTTGAGCTTCGGGCTGTATGGCAGATCAAAAAAACGTCCGGCCTGCAGGAACGCGTTCGAGTGAGCGCGCCCCATGAAGCCGTAACCGATTAAACCGATGTTCAACTGTTTTTTGTCCATGATTTGCTTTCGTTGATCGACTTGCCGGTCAATTCCATCCGTGCGCGTTTCGCACGGCGATCATCGTTGAAAGGATGTCGCGCCAGGTCTGCGGGTTCAGCATGGTTTCGTTCGAGAACATGCAACCGTCCCAGTTGATGTGCCGCGTTTTGCGCATGAGAGCGCCGTTCTCGTCACGCAGCCACAGGCCGGCGGCGCGGACAATATCCATCTTGCCGTTGGGATCGTTCGGGAGGCAGTGCCGGCCGGTCTTGTCGTGCGAGCCGGAGCCTTTGACCGTGGCGTCATTCTGCGCGACGTGGAAGTCTTTCACCCATGAGCGCAGCGCGGCGGTCATTTTGCCCAGCGCTTGATACAACACTTCCTTGTCCGACCAGTCGTAATCTTCGGGCAGCAGGCGATGTTCGGGCGCGTTGTAACCCAGGGTGAAGAGCATGGTATGCGCCATATCGGCCTGAATGCCGAGTGTCTCGGGGCGGCCAACCTGTTCGAGCAGTTCATGCAGATACTTCCAGCTGTGCATGCCGCCCCAGCAGATTTCGCCTTCAGCGGCGAGCCGTTCGCCGTAGCTTTCGGCGATGTCGCATGCTTCGCGGAAGGTCTCGGCGATCTTCTTCGTATTGCCGGCCGGATCTTCGGCCCAGTCCGCCGGGCCGCAGGACGAATCGATGCGCACGATCCCGTAGGAGCGGATGCCGAGGTCGCGGAGTTTCTTACCGACGGCGCAGGATTTACGAACCTGCGTCAGAAAGGCCTTGCGCTCTTCCTCGGAACCCATCGCCGAGCCTCCACCGGTCGGCCCCCAGACCGGAGCGACGAGCGATCCGATGACAAGGCCATGCGCGGCCACTTTGTCGGCCAGCTTTTTCAGATCGTCGTCTGATGAATCTATGTCGGTATGCGGAAGCGACAGGAAGATGTCCACGCCGTCAAAACGCTGGCCGTCAACTTCGGCGGCGGCCGTCATCTCGAGCATGGTGTCGAAATCGATCACGGGTTCCGCGTCCGGACCGCCTTTGCCTACAAGTCCTGGCCACGTCGCGTTATGCAGTTTCGGATATTGGTATTTGCTTTCAGCGCTCATTGATTTACTCCAGTGGAAAATCAGTTTGTAGTCCCGCCTTCAGGCGGAAGATTCAGCCACAAATCAATTCCGTGAAGCCAGACTGTTCCGCCTGAAGGCGGGACTACAAACTTTATGAAGCTTTTACTTTTTGCCCAGAGCCTGCGCGATGGCCGCTTCGGCAAGCGGGGCCATAACGGCGTAGCCCGCGTCATTTGGAAGCAATCCGTCGCCGGTCAGGCCTTTCTTCAAATTTCTGCCTTCGGCCATCGCCGAATAGTAATTGAGATACGCCGATCCGCTCTGCGCCGCGTACTCTCTCAGCCAGCCGTTCATCCCAATGATCTTGCCCTGCGGCCTGAGCGTTGTTTGTTTTGTATAACAGTCGCAAATCGGCGTGAGCGAGGCCAGCACGACGCGAATGTTGTTGGCCCTGGCCAGCTCGACAATGGACATAATGTTTTCCGCGAACATCGCCTGCGTGATCGGGCCGGTGAGGCTGGCAATGTCGTTCATCCCGGCATGAATCACGACCACTTTCGGTTTGAGCGCGATCACATCCTGCCGGAATCGGACCAGCATCTGCGGCGTGGTCTGACCGGCAATGCCGCGATTCAAATAAGGCTTGCCCGGAAAGAACGGCGCGTTTCCAAGCCCCCAGTTTTCGGTGATCTCGTCACCCAGAAAGACCACTCGGTCTTCATTGGATTTCGGCGCGCGAAGCTCGGTGTTCTCGCTGCCGTAACGAATCAACCCGGCCCAATCGGCCAGCAAATGCCGCTGAGCTTCAACACGTTGTTCAAGGGCAGAGGTTATCGGCCCGCAGTCACGTGGCGATTGCGCTGAAACCATGCAGCTCAAAACCGCCAGACCGAGCAGAATTTTGATAATCCAGGTTTTCATTTTTCCCGCCTGCGAAATTGTCATTTTTAGCCGCGAATGAACACGAATGTTCACAACTGGAAGCAAGAAAATATTCGTGAGCATTCGTGTTCATTCGCGGCTAAAAATCGTTCGATCTTTAGAAAATCAGGCGATCTTTCTTCGCCTCTATCTTTCCGATGTCGATTCCGGGGACCTTCTTCAGATCCTCGATCGACTTGAATGGGCCGTTCTTCTCGCGGTACTGAATGATCGCCGCGGCTTGCGAGCGGCGGAGCGACAATCCGCTTTCGAATTCGATCGCGGCGGCTTTGTTCACGTTGATCTTCGGAACGTCGTCGGCCGGGAAATTTTTAGCCAGATAATCGAGCACGGCGTTGTATTCCTGGTCCGTGGCCTTTGCGCCGAAGGCCAGCATCTTATCTATGGTTCGCCGCCACCCGTCGCGGTCCTGCTTGAGGGAGACCGACTTATCCATGTCGTGGCAGAGCGAGCAAAGTTTCTGCGCCTCTTCTTTGCCGGGCCCGTCCGGAAGCGGCTTGTCAACGCTCGCCGCTGAGCTTATCGCGAATAGCCAGACGGCGACGCCGAGTAAAGCAAGACGCCACATGCGACTGTTACGAGAATAAATGCTTGAAAAAATCATCCAATTAATGCTCCATCGGAAAACCGAACGCGTAGATCATGCCGTCGCGCGTCGTAAGATAAATCTGCTCAACGCCGCTGTACTTGAAAATAACCGGCGAAGAAGTGAACCCCTGACTGACTGCAGTATACCAGCCCTTCACCTTGAGAGTCTTCGGTTCTAGCGCCACCAGCGAGTTGGGCAATTCCCCTCCACTCCCTGCCGTCACATAGAGCGTCCCATTTCCGTCAAATGCGGGCCCCGCCAGACCTGCGACGTCGGCTTGCACGCGCTTCAATTACCTTCCTTACCTCCCTACTTCTCTGCCAGGAAGACTGACGCTACATCAAAAGATCAGCTTTAACGCCAGTTGAACGCTGCGCGGATCATTGACCTGTGACGGCGTGATGACGCCGAAATTCCGGGAACTCGGAGTGAGATTCGGAGCCCCGAACCACGGCGTGTTGGCGAAGTTGAAAGCTTCAGCTCGGAATTGCAGCGCCAGCCCTTCCTTGAGCGTGAATGTCTTGAAGAGCGAGAGGTCAATCTGTGGCGGGCGGCTCGTGCGGATGTTCGAGAACCGCGTGCTGTGCGAGCGCAGCGTGAAGGACGGTTGAACCCGGAAGACCGGCGTTTCATCCGCGCTGGCGCAGTTCTGCCGCGCGCCCGCGGCGGTCAGCGTGCAGGTGTTGAACCAGCGCTCCAGGCTCTGCTGGCCTTCGGGCAAACGCGGATCGCCGATCAGGAAAACTCCGCCCGGAGTGTTGATCGGCACGCCGGATTGCAGCGTGGCGACGCCGTTCACCTTCCAGCCTCCCGCAATGTTGCGCAGCCAGGCGCCGCTGTTTTTGAAGAGCGGCAAATCATACCCGCCGCTGATCGTCAACCGGTGCGGCGCATAAGTATCCGTCACGACCGAAGCCAGTTGTCCAATCGGGTCTTGCGCGTTCAGATAACCGATCGCCTCCATGTTTTTCGAGAAGGTATAACTCAGCAGGTAATGCAGCCCGCTCGCCAGCCGCTTCTCCAGCCTCACCTGCAGCGAATTGTACCAGGCGCGGCCAATCGTGCGGCGGTCTTCGATCAGGCGGAGAAATTGCGGGAACGGGCGCAGCAATTGCGAACGCACCACCGTCGCGTCGTTGATCGACGCGCCGGGCAATAGGCCCGCAAAGGGGTTTGGAACCCGTGCATTTAGAAACGCCGCGCCGCGCGCCAGGTCCGCCGCCGAGACTTCGTTGATGTCTTTGCTCGTGTTGAGGCTGTAGGTGCGGCTGCCGATGTACGAGACGTCCAACACCATGCCCCAGGGAATTTCGCGCTGAATCCCGAACGAGAATTGGTGATTCGCCGGAATCTTCACATTCGTGTCATGGAAGGTGAATTGCTGTCCGACCAGCGTCGCTAAACCTTGCGAGCCGCCGGCCGGCTGAACCAGTCCCGCCGGATAAGGATTACTCAGCGTGTTGGCGGGCGTCAAATTGCCGTCCGTCGAGGCGACATAGCGAGTGCTGACCGAAAAGCCATTGGGGGTCCCCGGATTGAAGGTGGGCAAATAACTCAGGCCGTAACCGCCGCGCAAGACGGTCTTCTCGGTGAGTTGATAGGCCACGCCTACACGCGGGCCGAAGTTATTCAGGTCGCGCTTGTAGGGCAAGCGATTGTCCTGGCTGACAAAGAGCAATCCGCCTTTGAGTTGCAAGCCTGGAACCTGGAATGGGCTGGGACTCGTCGGATCAAAGCCCGCATTGAGTTGATTGAAGCGGTCGCTGATAGGCGATTCATAATCCCAGCGCAGTCCGAGATTCAAAGTCAGCCTGCGACTTACGCGCCAGTCGTCCTGCAAGAACATGGCGTAATACAGATGCTGATAGGCGAAGCTCGGATTGATCGGCGCGCTGCCGCTGTCCGGATAACCGAGCAGGAACGAAGCGAAGGCGTTGCCCGACGCTGCGTCCGCCCCCCCCAGCGGATCGCGCTGGGTGAAGCCTTTGGTGAACGCGAAGTCGCCAAAAGATGATGTCGGGTTATCGTAATTGTTGCGCAGTGCGCGTATTTCGCCGCCGAACTTGAGTGAGTGGCTACGGACGATTTTGTTGAGCGTCTCCGAGACGGACGTGACATTGCTGAAGGTGAATTGGCTGCCTGTATTGCCGATGTTGGAATAATCGGTGAAAGTCAGGCGGGGGAAAAACTGATGCGGGACTTGCGCCGCAAGCGCCGCCGGGAAGCCCAATTGCGTAATGTCGAAGCCGTCGCCGTATTGCTGAATCGCAAATTCATGGCGAATGAAGTTGATCTTGAAGTTGGAGACCAGCGTCGGCGACAAGGTAGAAGTCAAATCCACCCCGCCGCCGGGATTCTTGCGAAAGTGCAGGAAGAAGGGCGAAGCCGGTTCTTCATAGCCGGCCAGGCCGCGAGTTTCGTGCCGGTTGTTGCGAAACCATCGGCCCGAGAGTTTGTGCCGGTCGCTCAGGTTATGATCCAGGCGGACGGCGAATTGATCGTATTCATCGGTGCGCGCGTTCGGGCTGACGAATAAGTTGTTGAAGCCTTGCGCATTGCCCGGCTGGTTGGGCAGCGGGATAAAGTCGAGGATCTTCCTGGCGACCGGATCAATCCGGTTAGCCGGAATAATGTTGAGTCCCAGCGGGTTGTCAGGGGTCGCGCGCGACGGATCCCTGAATTGTGCGCGCGTACAGGTGTCGCCTGCGCAGGTCGTGATCAGCGGATCATATATTGTGATCGGCGTTTTAGAGAAATCGCCATTGCGCTGTTCCAATGTCGGCACGGTCCGCGTCACGGGATCGGGGATGCTCGAAATGATCTTCTCCCACGAGAACAAAAAGAAGGTCTTGTCGCGCCCGTTGTAAAGGCCGGGAATGTAAACCGGGCCGTTCACGACGGCGCCCGGCTGATTCCAGCGAAAGGCGGTGCGCTTGTTGTTGGTCCTGTTGTTCTGAAACGAATTGGCGTTGAGCACATCGTTGCGGAAGTAATGGTAAAGCGCGCCGTGCAAATTGTTGGTCCCGCTTTTCAGGCTGACGTTGATCGTCCCGCCGCCGGTGCGTCCGAATTGCGCGTCGTAGGTATTCGATTGGACGCGGAACTCCTGCACCGCGTCGGGCGAGGGCACGAACGCCAGGGAAGCAATCGTGCCTCGTTCCGTGGCCGTGTTGGGCGCGCCGTCAATCAGGAATTCATTCGAGGCCGAGCGACCGCCATTGATCGAGATGTTGTCCATCCCGCCGTTGTCGAAGGGCCGAAACGAAATGCTGCCCTGCGTGTTCTGAATGTGCGAACCGGAAGCCAGCAGAGTCAGCAGAAAGGGATTGCGCCCGAGCAGTGGCAGGTCTCGCACTTTCGATTCGTCAATCACCTGCCCGCGACTGGCTGTGGCGGTTTCCAGTATCGGGGCCTGGGAACTGACATTGATCGTCTCCGTCACCGCCCCGACCTCCATCGAGAAATCCAGTTGGATGCGGTCGCCGACACGCAATTCGACGCCGTCGCGCACCACCGTCTTCAGCCCGTTGGCGCTGACGGCCATTCGATACCTGCCCACCGGCAGAAACGGCAGCGTGTAAAGACCGGCCCCATTCGAGGTCGTCGCGGTAGTCGTATTCGTTTCGATGTTGGTCGCTTTGACGTTCGCGTTCGGGAGCGCATTGCCCTGCTGGTCAGTGACGGTCCCGATAATGGTGGCGCGGTTTTCCTGGGCCGCGCTCGACCTGACGAGCGCCACAAAGAAAAACAGAGTGATCGCCGAGAGAGTCATCAGCGGGCGAAATAGTTTTCTGGCTGCGAGCATACTTCCTCCTGGTGTAACCTGATTGTTGAAATAGTAAGACGCCAAGACCGCCGGCGCCTCGATATTCATCCTGAAAACGAAAATGCCAAGATTACTTGGGCTCGCCCGGCAGCAACTCGTCGAGAATCTCGGTCTTCCAACATGAAAGCGAATCTCTCATCAACACGCGCAGCCTCGCCGCGCTAAGCCGCGGCAACGCCTCGACGATTTGCGCATGTTTGGCCGCGCTTGCCAGATATGACTTTCGCTCGCGGCGGTTCTTCATGACGAAGAAGGCGAACAGCGGCGCGACGATTCGCTCCAGTGACTCGGCCAGATACTTATTGCCAGAGACTTCCCAGATTTTGCGATGAAAGGCCAGGTCGTTTTCATAGAACTGATCCAGGTCCAGCGCCTGCGCCGCCGTCTTCATTTTTACGGTGACGCCGCGCAGGTATTCGATGTTATCTGGCGTCACACTCTCCTTGGCCCAATCGATGGCCAAAGTTTCCAACTCGTCTCGCAGGCGGAAAATCTGCTCCACCTCGGGCCGCTCAAGCTTGGTGACGGTCGTGCCCTTGTATGGGACTTTCTGCACGTATCCCTGATGTTCCAACTCGATCAGCGCCTCGCGTATCAGCGGAATGCCGGCCCCCAACTGCTGCGCGACCCTGCTCTCGACGATGGCGTCGCCGGGCTGAATGACCCCGCTATGAATCGCTTCCTTGAACGAGGCCACGACCTGATCCCGCTTAGAGACGGGCTGAATCAGCTTCAACGCCTTCCCCCTCATACTGCATTCTTTCCCTGTGTTTGATTTTTGGTTAGCGCGGATCGTACATCCTCGATCCGCAGAAAACAAGATCATAAGATGATCTTCATTTCAGATGATATGTTAACCGGATAAAAAAATGTAGGACAAAAAAATATGAGACGCTGTTTCGTCCGGCATTTTTGTCCTACATTTCTTTGTTTATTTTTTGTCCGGGGTCAATGCTCCATCGGAAAACCGAACGCGTAGATCATGCCGTCGTGCGTCGTAAGATAAACCTGCCCTACGCCGCCGGACAGCGCGGCGCCGCGCGCGAACGAAGTGATCGCCTTTCCGCTGTTCCACAGCTCTTTGCCGGTCTGGCCGTCCAGGGCGTAGAGGATTGCGCCCGAAGAACGCCTTGCCCGCTCCGCGGCCGTCATTTTGCTGTCGCCGGCGCGAAACTCGCCGCCTGAAGTC
>DASUFM010000284.1:0-3971 GCA_036274535.1 Blastocatellia bacterium | reverse complement strand
GTACTTTCTATCTGCCGTTTTTTCAGCAACCGAGCAACTCGGGTACGACCTTCGAACTTCGCACCTTCATCCAGCCGGCGGGGCTGGCTGAATCCATCCGGCGCGCGGCGCTGGAGCTCGACCCAAAACTTCAGATAATTGGCCTGCGGATGATGAATGATGTTGTGGATAGCACGCTCACTCAGGAGCGCTTTGTCGCTCAACTCGCTGGATTCTTCAGCCTGTTTGCTTTGTCGTTAGCAACCATTGGCCTATACGGCGTGATGTCCTACACCGTTTCCCATCGGATCAGCGAAATCGGAATCCGAATGGCGCTCGGCGCGCAAGCGGGGGATGTCATCAAGCTGATTATGAGAGAAACGGCGCTGCTTGTGGGAATCGGCGTCATTATTGGATTGGGTGCCGCGCTCGCCTTCACACGGCTGATTTCAAACTTGCTGTTTGATCTGACGCCGACCGATCCGTTGACGATCGCGCTGGCGTCATTGTTGATGATTGCAAGCGCGGCCTTGGCAGGCTTTCTACCTGCCCGGAGAGCGTGTCGAGTAGATCCAATGATCGCGCTCCGCTACGAGTAGCGCCGCGACCTATTGCGAGAGATTACTCGATGCGGACTGCGTACTGCGTGATGGTTGGTAAACTAATCGTGCTGAATCAATTCCTTCAATTATGGCGCAGGCTGCTCTTCTACTTTCGTCGAGATCGATTCGACAACGAGTTGGAAGAGGAGATGCGGTTCCATCTGGAGATGAAGGTGGAAGAAAACCTCGCTGACGGCGTATCTCCGGAAGAGGCGGGATATGCGGCGTAGCGGCAATTCGGCAATCAAACATTACTGCGGGAGGTGAGTCGCGATATATGGGGAATCAGATCGATCGAAACTTTCTTTCAGGATTTGCGCTATGGCGCGCGGATGCTAATGAAAAATCCCGGCTTCACGTTGATTGCGGTGGTGACGCTGGCGCTGGGGATCGGGGCTGCTACGGCGATTTTCACGATCGTAAACGCCGTGCTTTTACGTCAATTGCCATACCCACAGGCCGAGCGCATCGTGGCTGTCGGCGCGCAATTCAGCAGCAGCCAGTTGAATGCGGTAGATGATCCGCGCTTCCTGTTTTGGCATGAGCATCAGAAATCGTTTGAGGCGCTGGCGGCGCATATGGGCATGGGTGGCGTAAATTTGACCGGCGATGGCCTGCCGGAACTTGTCTCGGGGCAACGCGTCTCGGCAGACTTTTTCCATGTGATGGGCGTCGCGCCTGCGGTGGGCCGCAGTTTTACGCCGGAAGAAGATCGCAATGGCGGAGCAAAAGTCGCCGTGCTGAGTGATGCGCTATGGCGCCGGCGTTATGGCGGCGACAGCAACTTGATTGGTAATCCTGCGCCTCCATCCGTGTATTTTGCAAAACATTTTCGGTATTGGTATCAGCAGGAGTACCGGGTCGTATGGACGCCTCCAACACCGATCGCCAAACTGCCGCCTTTGGATGTAGAGATGGGCAACCTTAAGGACATCTGCGAGATTATCTGTCTGAATAAATAAAAACCCCGAATGCGGGGGTTAGCCACTTTGGCCTTTGTTTAGCGGCGCCGGACGCCGATGAGCTGACCAGACTGCTCAAAGAGTTCCTGGCCGGAGCCTCGCGCAATGACGCCGCGACGCACGACCGATTCTGGGCCGAGGACCTAATCTACACCGGCTCATCAGGGCGGCGTATCGGCAAGGCCGACATCGTGCGCGACGTGCGCTCGGCACCGGCGCCGAAGCCCGGAGATCCGAAGATTGCTTATAGCGCCGAAGACATTCGCATTCAGCAGTACGACGATGCAGTGATCGTCGCGTTCCGATTGGTCAGAATGACAGAGAAGGACAAAAAGATCGTGGCCACAAGCTATCTGAACACCGCAACATTCCTCAAGCGCAACGGCAAGTGGCAGGCCGTAAATTGGCAGGCGACCAGAATACCCCGCCATGCGGAAGAGACTGAAGAAGTCAGAAAAGAAGTGGCCGCGACTCAGGCCATCTTTCATCAGGCGCTGCTCACCGCCGATCTCAAAACGCTGGATGCGTTGGCGGATGAAAGCTTCATCTGGATGCATCGCGACGGAAAGCAGGCGACGAAGCGGCAATTGCTCGACGAGCTGGGATCAGGGCAATTGAAGTATTCGAAACTTGAGACCAGTAATGTGACGGTCGCCGTTTATGATGACAGCGCTGTTGTGCGCGGAACATCGCGTCGCCAACGCAACGCGGTTCCCGGCTCAACCGGCTCCGGCGACGCTAGCGCTTTCACTGCCTTTTATACGATGGCGTTTATCAACAGAGGCGGCGATTGGAAGGCCGTAGCGATGGACACGAGCCACCATTAAACTCTCGGAAATCTCAAATGAGATCAAGCGCAAGTTGATCGAGGCGCCACAGATCAATGAGGCGTGCGCACACTCATTGCGGGAGGTTAACTTCATGGAACAATCGAAGATTCGCTCTTGGTGGGCTCATCGCCAGGGCCTTGACGGCGCCCTCGCGGGCAAATCGGCGCCGGAAGTTTTGCAGCGCGCCGGCTGGGCCAGGTCGGTCGGTGGGTCTAACCCATACTTGACTCTATTTTCTCGGGCAGGGCTGGATCGTGAAAATATCGACGCCGCCGTCGCAAAGCTGGAGATCCATGAGCTTCCGAGCGCTCGCGGTTGCACTTACGTGCTGCCTGCTTCGGATTTCGCACTGGGGCTTACAGTCGGACAAGGGTTCGGCGGCGAGATGAAGGTAGCCGAAAAGCTCGGCGTGACTCAAAAGGAGATAGACAGGCTCTGCGACTCGATCATCACGGCGCTGGAGAATGGCCCGCTCGACCCCGACGGGTTGCGAGAGACCACGGGTAAAGCCGTGCGTAATCTTGGTCCCGAGGGGCAAAAGAAGGGACTGACCACGACGCTACCGGTGGCCCTGGGAAAGTTGCAGGCTTCGGGCGAGATCAGGCGAATCCCCACCAACGGCCGCCTCGATCAGCAGCGGTACAAATACTCGCTTTGGCGACCAGGTCCATTGCAAGATTTCAAGCTGTCCATGGAGGAGGCCTACACGGAACTGGCCCGCCGCTTCTTCGCCTGGATCGGTCCGGCGACGATGGCCGAGTTTCAAAAGTTCTCCGGCCTGGGCGTGAAGGCGTCAAAAGCTGCTGTTGAGCCGTTGAAACTTGAGCCTCTCGCGCCCGGAGATGATCGGCTGCTCCTGCCAGGCGATCGCGCAGAACTGGAAGCCTTCAAGCCGCCGAAAGATCCGCACTATGTGCTGGTTGGCGGGATCGATTCGGCGATCCTTCTCCGCAAGAGCCTGGAATGGTTGTTAGACCCGAAGGATCTGGGCCGAGAGGTCTTCGTGGAAAAAGGATTCAAGCCGACAGGCTTTACCGATCTACCCTCCCACGCCATACTCGATCGAGGACGAATCGTCGGGCTTTGGGAATACGACACGGCTACAGGCTCGGTCGCCTTGATGTCGTTTGTGAAAAAGGATAAGTCGCTTCAGGAGGCGGTAGCCCGCGCTGAACAGTACGTGCGAGAACAACTCGGCGACGCGCGTTCGTTCAGTTTGGACAGCCCGAAGAGCCGCGCGCCAAGAATCGAGGCATTGCGTAAAGCTGACTAAGAGGGGAACTATGATAAGGGTTACGCTGGCCGGCCGAACAGATATAGATGAGTACTTCAAACTGAGCGGCGTCTTTGAAAGTGAACGCCTTACACACACTCCACTTCTGGTATTCATCACCGAGCGAGACGCGGTAACCGTGCGCATTGTAGATAAACCAACAGATCTGCTCTCCTTTCCTGACGAGACACCCGTAATGGGCCAATGGCCTGGCCAATGGCGCAGCGACTTTTTTCAATTTACTGTGGGTCAGTATCGCCAACATCTTGCGACAAAGTTGGAGCCGCTCAAAACCGCACGGAACGTTGTCAAAACGGTAGGACCG
>DASUFM010000283.1:0-6141 GCA_036274535.1 Blastocatellia bacterium | reverse complement strand
TGACATTTCAATCGCTTAACTTCGCATCAAGTTAACAGTTAAGCACGGGGTTGAGCTTTGTTTTCAACACTCGGGAAATATGTGTAGTCTCCTTGAAAAGCTGACTTTGCATATTCGCCACCACTTTGTCCATTTCGTAATCACGGCGCTTGCGCCGTCATTACGAAATGGACAAAGTGGAGTTATAAGCCCTATTCATATTTTCAGCAGCGGCTTAAGGTTCAGATTGCGAATCAGGCGGCGCAGATAGTTTGGATGTATGTTGAGCAGCCTGGCGGCTTCGACGTAACTGCCGCCGGCTCTCTCGCAGGCGCGCAGAATCAATTGTTTCTTCGCTTCCTTGACAGCTTCATGGTAATTGATAGCGTTCAGGAAAATGGAAGATCGCTATCTTCGATCTTCCATCCTCGATCTTCCATCTTCTGTCTCTCTGTCTCTCTGGCAATCCGATAATCGGCTCAATTCCCTGTCGGAATCCGGCCATAAAACTTCCAATTCGACTTAAAATCGCGCGTCAGCTTTTGTTTGGTGAGCAGGGCGCGAACCATCTCGATCGGCATTCGGTTCTCTTTGAGGATAGAGTCGTGGAAGGCTCGATTGGTCATCTTGCCCGAATCCACAAGCTCTTTATGCAGCGAGTATATTTGCAGACCGCCGAGCAGGTAAGCCGCCTGGTAAAGCGGCCCGTAACTTCCCGCGAAAGAGCGCCGGACTTCAGCGGTGGCGTTGTCTACCTCGTGCCCGACGCGATTGACCAGCAGATCTATGCACTCCTGCGGCGTCATCTTCTCCATGTGAAAACTGAGCGAGAAGATGATGCGCGCGCAGCGGTGGCTGCGCCAGAAGAGAAATCCGATGCGGTCTTCGGGCGTCTTCGGGAACTTCATATCCCATAGCAGCAACTCCCAGTAGAGCGACCAGCCTTCCGTCCAGAACGGTGTGCCGAACAGGCCGCGATATGTTTTATACCGCGACGTCATGAAGCCCTGCAGGTGATGGCCCGGAATCAATTCGTGATGCACTGTCGCGCGGGAGAAGTGCGGGTTGTTGCCTCGCATGCTCATCATCTTCTGCTCGTGCGCCATAGTGTTCGTGGGATATGAGACCAGGATCGTTTCGCCGCCCAGGAAGAAAGGACTGACCAGTTGGCGTTCCGGCGACATCATTTCCATGCGCCACGACTCCCGCGCCAGCGGCGGCACGGTGACCAGATCGTTCTTCTCCACGTATTCGATCGCCTCGTAAGCCAGGTCTCTGATCATCTCCGGCTGCTTGCCGGGCTCGACATATTTGTTCTTGACGTGTTCGAGCGCCTTGCGCCAATCGTCGCCGAAGCCCAGTTCGCGCGAGGCCTTTTTCATTTCGTTTTCGCACCAGTCCAGTTCCTTCCAACCAATGGCGATCAGTTCCTCCGGCGTGTAAGGAATCATCTCGGCGGCCAGTTCGACCATCAGGCCCTCGCGGCCGATCGGGTCGCCGATGATGTCGCTGGAATCGCCCGGTCGCGCGACGACGGCGGGTCCTGCGCCTCCAGAGCCTCCTCCGCCTCCGCGGGCGCCGCCAAAGCCCACTCTGCGTCCGCCTCCTGCGCCGGGAGCGCCGCCGCCGGCTCCCGGCCGCGCTTCAGCCATCGCGGCAGGAGCTTCGGCCCGCCGCAACCCCGCCCCTCTTTCGCTCAGGAAAGCCCCATAAGCCCCGAGCGATTGGTCCACTGCCTTGTATGGCTCCTCGACCCACCAGGTGAAGAGCGGGTCGTAGCCGTTGTAATAGCCGAACCAGGCCCGCAGCGTGTTGCGCAGGCTATTAACCGTAACGGCGGCGCGGTTGGCGACCGTTCTCTTGACCTTGCCCTGCCCTCCGCGAAATTCGGACTCGACCGCGCGGCGAGCGGCCTCGATCTGTTTGTTCAGGTCGTTGAGCGTGGCGGCGATCTTCGCGGGATCTATCTTCTCCATGCGGCGGCGCGCTTCGGCCAGATCCGTGATTGTTTGCGAGAACGGCGCAAACGCCGCGATCTCGGCGAACGCCTTGCCGGCCAATTCTTCCCGCTGCAATTCGTGATTGAGATGAGATTTGAAGAGCAGGTAATCAACCTTGCCGTCCTGGCTCAGAGTGTCGAAGTTGAGTTTGGCCAGCGTTGCGAGCCAGTCGGAATAGAACTGTTTGAAACGCCCCCGCCGCGCCGGCGAAATCTCGACCGGATAGGAACGGGACAAACTTCCACGATCGGCGATGTAGCGCTCGATCAGGCTGCGCAATTCGCTTGAAGACGAGTCGAGGTCCTTTAGATCGGGCGCGTCCGAAGGTTTCTGCCCGCTCGTTTTCGAGGTAAAGATGAGGCTCCCTCCTAAAACGATCGCGGCGACCAGCCATGCGGCGATTCTCAGTTTTCGACTCGACATTTATCAGTTTCTCCTTGTTATGGCGGATGGCCTGTACCGCGCCATGCGCCGATCAGCCGAACGGCTGATCAATGGAAACGCTCTGTTTGGTGAACAATCTGGGGCCGTCTTCAGCGATATAAATACAATCTTCCAGGCGAACGCCACACCTGTCGATAGCCGCAGGAAATCTCTTCGATCTGTGCACATATCGAATATAAAGACTATTCTCAGGCCCGGTCAGTTGCGAAACAAATATAAAATTTTGTAGGGTACCGGGAGCGACCGCGACCGGGTCAATGGCGCGGCGGCGCCGCCGCTCTTACGCAAGTCTCACGATAAGCGGTAAAAAGAGGCGGGCAGTTGTAAAAAGTTGCAAAACCAGGTCCGCAGGCCTGAAAGGTCTTGATATACTTCACCATAAACAATGGAAAAGCCGGCAATCTTCAGAATCAGGGCGTTTCTAAAACGGCGCGCGTTCGCCATCGGCGCGCTGGCCGTGACAGCTCCGCTGCTAGTAATCATCTTCCTCCAATACAGGGCGCTGACCACGCTGAACAAGACGCTTCCAGCTTACCGTAAGCAATTGATGAGGCAGTACCTGATGTCGGTGGTCGAGGACTTCAGCAAGTTCTATAAGGACAACGCTGAAAAAGCTCTGGCCGTCCCGCTCAGCGCGATCGATCTTCCGAAGAACAGCGTGATCAAGGACGATTACGGCTGCGAGACATCACAGAAAGCTGTGACCTCCGTGGCCGAGCATTTCAAAAAGCAGGATTTCAAGGGAGCCAAACGTTACTTCATTGCGCTGGCCACTGATCATGAAGGCGTCGAAGGGAGCGAGGTCTTCTTTTACGACCCGACGAGCCAGTCCATGATTCGCGACTCCAAAGCGTCTGAGATGACCGCCATTAACGTCGCCTGCGCCTCATACATGGTCTATATTCGCAAAGGCTCCTTCCTGATACCGGGAGCCACGCCTGTTGACCGGGACCCACGCGCGCGTCTGATGGTCAGGCCGCTCCTCAATGAATGGAAAAATGTCGTGGCCGTGGCCGGCATGACGCTCGATTACGAATATTTCCTCGAAACGGCCCTTCCCGAGGCCATTCGCAAATCGTTGCCGGAATTTATGCCGGCCGAAGACCAGGACCCGATTACCTCTCTTTATTTCAGGTCCGATTTTCGTATCGCGTACGACGGGAAAGGCAGGCCGCTCAAAATTTCGGAAGGCGAACAGATGATTGAAGCGGAAGCGTACCAGCCGCTCCTCGCCATCTCCCCGCAGTCCACTCTTTCTGTGCGGCCGAAAAACCTGACCGCCGAGCAATGGGCGCGGCGCAACTTCATGATCAACCTGTCGCTGTGGGTCGTGATGACGATCTCATTGATCGCGGCCGTAACGCTGATGCTGCGCACGGCGTCGCGGGAGATGAAACTGACGCAGATGAAGGCCGATTTCGTCTCCAACGTCTCGCACGAGTTGCGCACGCCGCTCGCGTCGATCCGCGTGCTGGCTGAATTGTTGAACATGGGCCGCATCAAGGAACCCGACCGCGTACGCGAATACGGCGCTTACATCGAGAGCGAAGGCCGCCGCCTGACGAACGTCATTAACAATATCCTCGATTTTTCGCGGATCGAATCCGGGCGCAAGCTCTTCCACTTCGAATCATGCGATCTCAAGGAGTTAGTTAATGAAACGCTGGACGCTTTCGGCGTCCACCTGAAACAGAACGGGTTTACGCTGTCATATGACGCGCCCGAAAACTCGCTGCCTAAAGTCGTTATCGATCCTGACGCGATCGCGCTCGCGTTGACAAACTTGCTCGACAACGCGATCAAATATTCGGGCGACGTGAAAGAAATCAAGGTCAGCGTCACTCAGTCCGTTCGTTTCCTGGCCGTGTCGGTAAGCGACCGCGGGATCGGCATAGCGGCCGATGAGCAAGAGAAGATTTTCGAGAAATTTTACCGGATATGCCCCGGCCTGGTTCACGACGTCAAAGGGAGCGGCCTCGGACTGTCTCTGGTCAAACACGTCGTCATTGCTCATCAGGGAAGGATCACTGTGCGCAGTAAACCCGGCGAAGGCAGCACGTTCACCATCCAACTGCCGGTCGCGGAGCAAAAAAACGAGCAGCGGATCGATCGTGTCAGTTCAGAGAACGGGCTGAACAGTGTCGATGACGCCGGTTACAAATTCACCGGATGAAGACAAGCGGCATATTCATATTAAAATATGGGATATGGAATATGGTTTTTCAGCGTTTTTCCCTGGCGAGTATCTTGTCGGCGCCAATGGCCTTGATCTGAATCAACTCGTTGACTGAAACGTCCTTCAATCCCAGGCTCTTCATCTTTTCCACATAGTCGGCGGTTATGCCCATCGCTTTCATCTCGACCAACTGCTTCAGGGTCAGCTTGTCGAAGCCGAGTTCGCGCAATTCTCTGACGAATACGGCGTCGACGCCGAGGGATTTCGCCCCGACCAGGTCTTCCAGCGACAGATTGTCGAAGCCCAGGGCCTTCATCGAGCGCGCGTATTCAGGGTTGACGCCAATGGACTTGATCTCCACCAGATCGTCGTTGGAGAGCTTGCCAAATCCCCAGCCCTGCGTTTCCTTGACCAGGGCTTCGTCCACTCCCACCGACTTCAGTTCGACCAGGTCATCTGCCGACAGCTTGTCTAAACCCGCCCGCCGCATTGATTCGACGAATTCCGGACTGACGCCCACGGCTTTCAACTCGACAAGCTCTTCGGTCGTCAGGTTGTTATACCCGGCCCGCTTCATGCCGTTGATGAACTCGGCGGACATGCCGATGGATTTCAACTCGACCAGTTCTTCGATTGAAGGATTTCCCTTCGTCCACCCGCGCGCCTGTTTGACAAACTCTTCGTCAATGCCAAGCGAGCGCAGTTCAATAGCCTGTTCGGGGGTCAGTTCGCTGTAACCGAGTTTGCGAATAGATTCGATGTATTCCGGCGTCACGCCGAGGGCCTTCATAGCAATCAAGTCATCGACGTCCAATTCTCCGGGCTCTTCGGATTTTCCCCGCCCCTTCTCACTGCGCTGGCCGTCCTGCTTCTGGCGATCTTCGGCTTCACGGGCTTTGTCAGCCTGTTCCTTTTGAAACAAATTTGCGGCGGACGACGGATCAGGCCGGTTGATCGAATTGATGTCAGTCCGTCCCGAGGCCTCGGCGGCGCCCCAGGGCCGCAGCATCGCCAGCGGGATTGTCAAAACAACGGCGATAACGGCCGCCAGAGCCACCTTTAAGCCGTTAACGCCGCGACGTCGCGCGTTCGGGTCCAATATCGAACGCACGCGACTTTCCAGATGCGAACAGGCCATTCCGACAGCCACCGGCGAGCCGCAATTCGCGGCCCCGATCGAGCTGGCAATCTCCACAAGGTGGCTCGCGTAATCCGAAGCCTTCGCCCCAGCCTCCTGCAAGTGAGGCAGCACGTGGTCGTCACAAGCCAGTTCGCGTTCGACGCGCAGACGCCGGGCGGCGATCCAGACCAGAGGGTTGAACCAATAGACGGCGCAGGCCAGTTGCGCCAGCGTTTGTATCAGACAATCGCGCCGCTTGACGTGCGTCAGTTCGTGCGCCATCACGATCCAGCGGCGTTCAGCAGACCACTCATCAGCGTTTTCCGGCAATAACACAGCCGGCCGCGCCAATCCCCAGGTCATCGGCGCCGAGATTCGATCGGTCTTGAAAATCCTGACGCGCCGCCGCAAACGCAATCTGA
>DASUFM010000282.1:0-3142 GCA_036274535.1 Blastocatellia bacterium | reverse complement strand
ATCCATGATCCTCTATCCATGGTCTTCCATCAATGACATTCGATCTTCATCCATGATCATTTATGATCTTGGGCTGGTGGGGCCCATGAAGATTTAATACGACATTTGGAAGCGATTGGCCGAAACTCGCCCTTAAGCAAGGCGCTATTCTACTCTAGATAGTTTCAATTTTCTATGCCAGTCCGTTGCAGAGAAAAGTTTTAGACCGAACAGGGAGAAGAAAGCGGGTGGGACTGATGGCCCCTGTAGGATTCGAACCTACAACCAACGGATTATGCTTACCACTACGGCTTTCGCCGCGCTCCGGCAAATTCAAGCCGGAGTTTGTAGTCTGGACTATCTCTTCACTTTGTGTGTCTGCCATTTAGTCTCTACACCTTCATCGCGTCAAGCTAAGCTTGGCTAAGCTCGGCGAAGCTTGGCTCGGGATTACCATATCGCTTTCGCAACCCAGGCTTCCCCGAATTTGACAGATTCTACAAACGCGCCTGAAAACAATCCAAAATCCAAAAGATGAATTCTGGATAGTAGTGTGACACATTCGCAACCCACCATTGAGAATCATATGGAGAACTTATTTCCACTTAGACTCTCAAAATTTGAGTCCGCTGCTCTAACCATTGAGCTAAGGGGCCATTACAAAGAACGAAAGACGCATCTGGTTCAGCCGCGGCTCATCTTAGGGGACACAATCGGCGCCGTCAAGAACCAGATCAATTTCCATCCTTCATTTTTCGTTTATCACCCGCCATTGGCAAAATGGACGCCATCCCTCGATGCTGGGAGCAGCGCTCGCCCGGCGGAACGAGACGTCTGCAAGGCCTTCCCTTCTTCGTTCTGGCGCCGCACATTACGCGTGGAGAAGCGATATTTTGCGTCTCTACATCTGATTTCGGCTCCGGGGTCCGATTCGTCACGGTATCAAGAGCCGACGCCGCCGAAGCCCCGGCGTGTGACTGTGAATTCGTCCGGGGCGCCCTGTTCAACGCGAAGACCGCCAGAGTCGCGCAGAGCAACAGCCCTGCGACTGATTTGAAATAATTCCCGCGCCTTATTTGCGACCGGCACTCGTCACAGAAATATCGCGGCCCCAGGCTGAACCGCGGCTTCATCGCGTTCCCGCATTCGGCGCAGAAATTGGCCTGGTAAAAGGTGATTTTCATCTATGATCAGTATAGCATAGCGACATCTAATAGGGCTTAGAGGACATATAGGACCGATTTGTCTTTTTTGCCCTGTCTGTCTTATCTATCCTACAGGAGAAATCATGTTGAAACTTACCCACCTGTCTCTGTTCTCTTTGATTATAGTCTGCTTTCTGTCACAACAGCCCGCCCAGAGGCTGATTGCTGTCAAAGCCGCTCGCGCGTTGGATGTGAGAACCGGCGCGATGATCGACAACGCCGTGATCATCATTGAGGGCGACCGCATCAAAACGATCGGCGCCAGGGCGGCGATTCCCGCCGAGGTCGAAGTGATTGACCTGGGATCGAAGACTCTCCTGCCCGGCCTGATCGATTGCCACACGCATCTGACGTTCGAGCCGAGCCAGATGGGTTATTCATCGCTCGGGATCTCCGTGCCGCGCTCGGCGCTGACCGGCGCGAAGAACGCGCGGCTCACGCTCGAAGCCGGCTTCACGACCGTGCGGAACGTCGGGGCGAGCGGCTACGCGGATATCGCGTTGCGCGACGCCATCGACGCCGGCGACGTTCCGGGGCCGCGGATCGTCGCGTCCGGCCCGGCCCTGGGCATCACCGGCGGCCATTGCGACAACAACCTGCTCGCGCCTGAATACAATCACACCGATGAAGGCGTCGCCGACGGCGTGCCGGCCGTCATGCGTAAGACGCGCGAGGTGATCAAGTACGGGGCCGACGTGATCAAGGTCTGCTCGACCGGCGGCGTGCTTTCGATGGGAGATGATCCGAAGGCGTCTCAATACACGCTCGAAGAAATGAAGGCCATAGTCGCCGAAGCCCATCGCCTGGGGCGCAAGGTCGCAGCCCACGCCCACGGCGGCGACGGCATCAAGCTCGCGGTGCTCGCCGGCGTCGATTCGATTGAGCACGGCACTTATATTGACGACGAGGCCATCAAACTGATGAAGGAACATGGAACCTATCTGGTCCCGACGCTCTATCTGGGCGACTGGTTCCTGGAGAATTACCAGCGCATCGGCGTGCCGGCGCCGATGGTCGCGAAGGGCAAAGAAGTCATGCCGATGGCCCGCAAAAACATCGCTCATGCCTTCGCGCAGGGCGTCCCGGTCGCTTTCGGCACAGACTCGGCGGTTTACCCGCACGGATTGAACGGGCGAGAGTTCGCAGTTTACGTCAAACTCGGCCTGACGCCTCTGCAATCCATTCAGACCGCGACCGTTCATGCGTCGAAGCTGCTCGGATGGGATGACCGCGCCGGCGCGATCGAAGCGGGCAAATACGCCGACCTGATCGCCGTCGACGGCGACCCGACCAAAGACGTCACCGAACTCGAACGGGTTAAATGGGTGATGAAAGGCGGCGTTGTCGTGAAAAAATAGAATTCCTATTGTCATATAAGATTTGAGATTTGACATTGCCCGGAAATCTTTCAGTGTTTATCGAGTATCGAATCAAGATCGCTTCCGGTAATCACAAATCTCAAATCTCGTCCTGGCGTTGAGCGACGCGCTGAAACGATGAGAGCGCGGCCCGCCGCTCAGGCTGGATGGAATGAAGTCGACTTGATAGTATACGGGGCAGGAGGACGACTTAAATTGGAGGTAACGAAACCATGAATGTCATTTTCGCCGATACCCTGGTTTCTTTGCCGGAGGACGTCAAAACCATTACCGTTCAATCCGGGCCGCCGGATTTTCGGTTCACGGACGACGAGTTCGAGCGATATTGCGCCGAACATGCCGATCTGAGGATCGAAATGGACAGCGAGGGAGAAATGATTATCCAACTTCCCGTAGTCACTGAAGGAGGCGGCCGCAACTTTCTTTTAACTAGCCGCTTCGGCGTATGGGTTGAGGCCGATGGCACAGGCGTCGGATTCGATTCTTCAACCGGTTTCACACTTCCCAACGGCGCGAAGCGTTCGCCCGACGTCTCATGGATGCGCCGCGAACGATGGGACGCGCTCCCGGCCAAACAGA
>DASUFM010000281.1:0-6473 GCA_036274535.1 Blastocatellia bacterium | reverse complement strand
CTCTCGTTCTATTCGCGGCGCTGCAAAGATATATCTCTAATGGAAGTCCGGCAACTTTTTAAGCGATCTCCGGAGGGGCAGCGGAAATTAGCCGGTGGTGGAGCGAAGCGCAACCACCGGGACAGATTCACGGAGATATTTCGCGTCCCGGCAGGGACGCCGGACTTGCGCCGATTAGCAAATCGGCTGTTGTCCCCGCTCCCTTTCAGGGCGCGACTCGCGCTATGCGCGATTCCGGCGGCTACGCTACGCTTCGCCGCCGGCTAATCTCCGTCGCGCCTCCGGCGCTGAGGAGTTTGCCAGCGGTATCGTTCGGTACCGCACTCCAAAGGCTCCGCCGATTAATGCGCACTCTTCATAAAGCGGCGCCAGAGGAGGGCAGTTGTCATGAAAACCAGACGGTGGGCCAGACGATTGGAGAAGTGGCGCGGGGACGAATGGGTTGAAGAGAGCCTCGTTCCCTACGAAGAGGCGCTGCGTGAGATAAATCGTCGTGGGGAAGACTTCGCCAGAAAAACGGACGATCAGTTGCGGGAAGCCGCGGCTCTTTTGCGCGCGAGAGCGCGTCGCGGCGCGACTACGGATGAATTGCTAGTCGAGGTTTTTGCGCTGGCGCGTGAAGCGGCCGATCGCGCTTTGGGGATGCGGCCATTCGACGTTCAGATGATGGCCGGCGTGGCGCTCGGCCGCGGAAAGCTCGTCGAGATGCAGACCGGCGAGGGCAAGACTCTGGCGGCTGTGCCGCCGGCGTGTTTGAACGCGATGGCGGGCCGTGGCGTTCACATCCTGACATTCAACGACTATCTGGCCCGCCGCGACGCCGCATGGATGGGGCCTGTCTACCGATTTCTGGGTCTCAGCGCCGCCGCCATTCAGGAAGGCATGAGCGCGGCCGAGCGCCGGGCGGCTTACGAGGCCGACGTGACTTACGCCACGGCTAAAGAGGCGGGCTTCGACTTCCTGCGTGGAGGGCTTTGCCGCGCGCCGGACGAACTGGCCCATCGGCCGTTCAATTTCGCGATCGTGGATGAGGCCGATTCCATCCTCATTGACGAAGCGCGCGCGCCGCTGGTGATCGCCGGCGAACGGCCCGGTTCGCAAACCAGCCTCTATCGAATCGCCGAATTGATAGCCGCGCTTACCGGAGGCGAAGATTGGGAAATCGACGAAAACGGCCGCAATGTCTCGCTCACGGACCGCGGAGTTGACCGCCTGGAATCGGCGCTCGAATGCGGCGATTTGTACGCCGCCGAAAACTACCTGCTGCTGGTGGAGATCAACCAGGCGCTGCATGCGCGGGCGCTTCTGCGCAGGGACGTGGATTATATCGCGCGCGACTCTCGGATAGAGCTGGTGGATGAATTCACCGGGCGCGTGATGGACGACCGCCGCTGGCCCGACGGCTTACAGGCGGCGCTGGAGGCAAAAGAGGGACTGCCGATACAGCCTGGCGGGCGCATACTGGGTTCGATCACATTGCAGCATTTCCTGAAACATTACCCCAGGCTGAGCGGCATGACCGCCACGGCGCGGCCCGCGGCCGAAGAGCTTGAAACTTTCTACGGTCTCAAAGTGGTTCCGATCCCGCCGAACCGCCCCTGCGTGCGCGAAGACATGCCGGACCTGATCTTCACCCACAAAGACGCCAAACACCGGGCGCTCGTCGCCGAGATCAAGCGCGCGCATGCGACGGGGCGTCCGGTTCTGGTCGGCACAAGCAGCGTTGAAGAATCCGAGGCGCTCGCAAGTGAACTGAGTGAGGCCGGAGTCGCCTGCCGCGCGCTCAACGCGAAGAACGACGAGGCCGAGGCCGAGATCATAGCGGAAGCCGGCGCCATCGGCGCGGTGACCATCTCGACCAACATGGCCGGGCGGGGCACGGACATACGTCTTGGCGGGGCGAGGGAAGAAGAGCGGGAAGGCGTCGTCGAACTCGGCGGGCTTTACGTCATCGGAACCAACCTGCACGAGAGCCGCCGCATAGACGACCAGTTGCGAGGGCGCGCCGGCCGCCAGGGCGATCCGGGAACTTCGCGCTTCTTCATCAGCCTGGAAGACGGTCTGATGGAGCGGTTCGGCATAGACCGTCTGATCCCTGCAAAAATCCGTCCCGCCCCGCAGGACGAACCGATCGAGCATCCGGCGGTTCGCCACGAGGTCGAACGGCTGCAGAGAATCGTAGAGGGACAGAATTATGAGATACGAAAGACGCTCTGGAGCTACTCCTCACTGGTCGAAGAACAACGCCGCGCTTTGCAGGAATGGCGCATGGCCGCGCTGACCGGCGCCGCGGAGTTGGAACTGTGCTCCGAGAGGCTGCCTGAACGTTACGCCGAACTGCGCGATCGTTTCGGAGAAGAGGTCCCGCGCGAGGCCGAGCGCGCCATCACGCTTGGCCACATTGACGCGGTCTGGGCTGAGCACCTGGCTCTGATCGCTGAGATACGCGAGGGGATCCACCTGGTCGGTTTTGGCCGTCAGGACCCTCTCTACGAATTCACAAAACGGATCGCCGAGGCGTTTATGAAACTTCATCAAACCATCGAAGATCGAATCGTCGAGACCTTCGCGACGGCGAGGATCACCGAGGACGGGATAGATCTGGATCGGGCCGGACTACGCGGGCCGTCCTCGACCTGGACCTATCTGATCAATGATCAGATGATGTCCGAATTGCAGCGACTGCTTTACGGATTCGGGAATTCCGCTTTCGCCATCGGCGCGGCGTTGACGACGTGGCCGCTTTTGATCGCCTGGGGAATCTGGCGGCGCTTTACGAAAAGGAAGAGATGATGCGATACCACGTTTTGAAACTTAGATATCCGGCGATAATCATTTCCGCAATTCTGGCTATGTGCGCGATCAGCTGTGGGATCGCCTACGGCCAAAAGCGGCCTCGGCCGAAACCTAAACCGGCCCCTGGCGCCTCGGCGGCGCCGGTCAGGCGGCCGGTCAACATCACTCTCAAAAATGGTGACGAGATATCGGGAAATTTCCTGCGCGCCGACACTGAGACGATGGAGATCGAAACACGGAGCGCGCGATTGACCATCAGGATGAGCGAAGTGTCCAGCCTGTACTTTATAGGCGATGATGAGAAGCCTGTGGAGGAAGAACAGAAGGACGCCGCCCCGTCCGCTCCGTCAGTCCAGTCAGCCCCGTCAGCCCCGTCAGCCCCGTCCGCCGCGGACACTGGCTTGCAGGCCGAGCGCAAGGCATACGCGGCGCTGCGCAAATTGGACGAAGCCGCGAAGATCAAATTGCCAGCCGGACAATACGGCGACCTGTTGATCGACACCAGGATAGTGATCGATGAGGCCCTGATGGACATTTCGGATTACTCTCTAAAGGGCGCCATCACCCGAACGCTGGAGGCTTATTATGACGCGGGCCAGGCGTTGGGAGCCGCGCAGTCTTACGAGCCCCGTCGGACTCCCCTGACCTGGGGCTCCGCGCGGGTTGTCGCCGAACAACGCATATCGGTAAAGAGCGAGCCTGGAGCCACCCTGATGAGGAAGTATCAGATCAAGCCGGAAGTCGATCGTCTGGCGCAGGCGGATCATCTGAAACTCGACGAGGCGCTGAAGGCGATCTGGGCCGTGGCGAGCGCGCGCCTCAATTACGTCGCGACGTTTATCAGACAGTGAAAAGTCCTATGCATAACAGCATTCAGTGGGTTGTTTTCGATCTTGGCGGCGTAGTGGTGAAACTCGACATTGACGGAGCGATGGAATCGCTCGCCCGGCGGTCCGAAACGGACAGAAATCTGATCAAAAGCTTTCTGACCGCCCGCGATGAGTCGAATTTGTCGCCGGATGAAAAGCTGCAGCTCGGCCTGATAGAAATTGACGATTACGTCGCTCTGTTGAATCAGACGCTCAGGCGTAAACTGACGCGCGAGGAGATCAGCGACCTGCGGTTGCAAGTGATTCAGGGGGAGGATGAGGACGTTCTGGAAATCATCCGCGTCTTGTCCGGTCAGCGAAAAGTCGCCTGCTTTTCCAACACGCACGCCATGCATTGGGGCTACATGCTGGAGAATTACCAGTCATTCAGGTTCTTTCATCGCGCCCTCGCCTCGCATCTGATTCATGCGGCGAAGCCTGATCCCGAAGCTTTCGCCATCGCCTGCCGCGAACTGGACGCTGAGCCGGCCGAATGCCTGTTCATTGATGATGGACTCGCCAACGCCGAAGCCGCGCGCGCCGCCGGTTGGCGGGCGATTCATTTTAAGGGGGCCGCGGCGTTGCGTGAGGAATTACAGGCGTACGGCCTCGTCTTTGGCCGCAAGTCCTGACTTTACAGAGCGGCGCCCCGCCGGCGATAAGCGGAGCGTCCCGACGTTTTTGCTGTTCACAAATGGCCGCGTCGTTCAGCAAGGACTCTATTTCAACGACACATTGCCGGCCTTCCTTATGTCATAAGCGATCGTGATGAATGTTTGCAGATAGACAATAGCCAAAAACGGCAGCGCGGCGTAAATCAGCAAAGGCGCTTCAGGCTCGTCGCCCAATCCGACGGCCAGAGCCACCGCGGCGAGCGCCACCGCGGCGATCAGCTTCCGGTAGATCACCTTCTGCCACAGGACGAAGATCGCGATGAATCCCAAAACAGCCACCATCGTCCCCAATCCATGCGGCAGCGCCAGCGAAACGGCCAGCGATAAGTAATAGCTCACCACAACGCCTCGCACGAATTTCTGCAGTGTGTAGTAATCCTCGTAAAAGAACGGAAAGAACGCGGCGAGCGCGGCCGCGACCAGCAGGCCGTTCCATTCGCCCGCCGGCGCGATCATTGCGCGCGTCAACGGGTAATGCCAGGCGAGGATCAGCCAGATCGGCGCCGAATTGCGCAGCCATTTCGCCATCCGGTTCGGTTTGATCAACGCCAGATCAGCCATTATGTAAGCGTAATAGATCGCCGGCGCCAGGATGACGCTCATCCATTCCGCGCCTGGCCTTCCACGACGCCACGCGACGATGGTCGCGGCCAGCGCCGCGATCGCGGGCGCCCATTCATAGCTGCGTATGTGCGACGGCGGCTGGCGGTACCAGCGTTCCAGCGATTCCGCTCCGCGAATGGACGGAAGGAGCGATCGATTGACGCTCGTCGCCACGCGCTCGGTCACCTGTCGCTGGAATTCGCGGTTGTCGCGATTCGCCGCGCGATCTTCTTCGCTCAAACGGATCGGTTCGTGATAGCGAACGACGATTTTGGCCGAACGCGGCAGCAGTTTCCATTTGGGCCATGCCCGCATCGCGCCGCCTATTGTCACCGGCACAATCGGCGCGCCGGTTTCGATGGCCAGTCTGGCAACGCCCGCCCGCAAATCTCCCATGGCCGCCTGGTCTGAACGCTGGCCCTCTGGAAAGATGCCCAGAACCTCACCGCTTTCCAGCACGCGCCGCGCCTGGTGATAAGCCGCTTCACCCCGCCCTCTGCGGATGTCTACGGGAAACGCTCCCATGGCTCTGATGACCTGGCCGAGCAGGGGAATCCTGAAAAGCGCGTCCCAGGCCATAAACCGTATCTTGCGCCTGATTGGAAGGCCCACCAACACCGGGTCCAGATACGACGGATGATTACCCGCGATGATCACCGCCCCTTCTTCGGGCACGTTTTCGACCCCATGATGCTCGACCGTGAAGAGGACGCGGAACAGCGGATATATGATGAGTTTGGCTATTGAAAAGAGCATAACTTTGGTCTCGATCCTGGCTCCGGACCGTATCTTATAGCATTTAATGGCGTTTAAGAGAAAGAATCTTAGCCACGAATGAACACGAATAAGCGCGAATGGGGATAAAGGCGGAAACAAGAGGATCGTTAAGATCAAAAAGAGATTCGTGTTTATTCGTATCCATTCGTGGCTAAGATTCATCTGTTTTGCTGTTAAATGTTTCCCTGTTGACAATATATCGGTGAACATGTATTATGCCGCGTGTATGGCAATGAAAGTAAAAATTCCGCCGAGCGTCGCCGAGCAGGCCCTGATCAGGCTGATGAGGGTGGGTGACCGGTTGTGGCGCGCCTCGGACGAGCGTTTCGGCCGATGGGGGCTGGCCGACAACCACTACAACGTGTTGCGGATCTTGAACGGGGCGGCCGAGCCGATCTCGCAAGCCGAAATCGGCCGGAAGATGCTGTCGTCGCGCGCCAACGTGACAAAACTTATCGACCTGCTCGAAGCGCGGAAGTTCGTCAGGCGGTTGTCCTGCGAAGATCGCCGCGTCAACCTGGTCGAATTGACCGACGAGGGGGCGAAATTTCTGGAGGAGACGCTGGCTGAGGTGATCGGCTACGCCAACGATGAGATGCGCCGGCTGACGCGCGAGGAGCGCAAGACGCTCTTCGAATTGCTGGGCAAGCTGTTGGACGAATGATCTTTCGGCCGGCCCCTGAAAACGATTTTTTGGGGCCAGAGTGTTAGCTAAGAAGCAGTTTTACGGTTCACGAATATGCAAGAGCGGGAA
>DASUFM010000280.1:0-3280 GCA_036274535.1 Blastocatellia bacterium | reverse complement strand
CATCTGGCGTCTACAAAAGGGCAGTACAATCACGACCGAAGTCGCCATCGGTGTGATCTTCACTGCGGCGTTAGCCATCGGCACGGTGGTAACGCCAAGTGAAGATTTAATCGAAGCGCTCTTTGGCGGTTTTCAAAATCTGACTCTGCCGTGGTTCCTGATGGGAATCCTTGCGGTGGTCGGCATCATCGCTTTTATCTGGGCCTTCCGCCACCAACTGATTATCGGGTTGTTTTCCCCGGATCTTGCGGCCGCCGCTGGTATCAATGTCTCTCGCGTCAACCTGTATTATCTTCTGATGTTCAGCCTGACGGTTCTGTTGGGGCTTAGATTTCTGGGGGCCCTCCTGGTGGGCGCGCTCATCATCATTCCGGCGGCGACTGGGCGTCAGCTTACGCACACTCTAACGGCTTTTCTCGCCGTCTCGTCCGCTGTGAGCGTCCTGTCTGCGGCGATCGGGTTTTCTATTTATCGCTATTACCCCACGTTGACTGTCTGTTCGATGACACTCAATCTTTCGCTCGGTCCCGCAATTATTTCAGTCGCGACACTGTTCTTCTTGCTTAGCTTGTTGCGAAAGAAGAAGTGAGTTCCGTTCAGGAAAGGCTATACATTTTTCATTTGTCATTGCGCCTGATCGCAACTCAGGCAATGACAAATGAAAAATGTAATAAGGCAAATGAAAAATGGCACGGCTATTGCGGTTCCAGATATGGTATGCAGATTGCAATTTTGAACCAAAACTTTGCAAAGGAGGAAAAACAGCTATGAAAAGATACATTCGATCTGGAATATTGGCTCTGAGTCTTTCCGCGTTACCTTTGGGATTGTCGGCGCTGGCTCAGACAAGCGCCCAAGGCTACCAGGAGAGAGGCGTTACAACCACTCAGACAGAGAGTAAGTACCGCAACTGGGGCTGGCTCGGCCTGCTTGGCCTGCTCGGTTTGGCTGGTCTTACGCGCCGTCGGGAGGAGCCCACACGCCACCGCGCAGGTGCGGGCGAGCCTGCAGGCGCCAGGTAAGTTGTTTCGAGGTAGCGTTAACGATTCAGACGCCTCTTTACTCGCAACCGGAGCAGATCATTCCCGATGGCGGGGGCTTGGAAGTCAATAGAATCGGCCAAGTCCCCATGGAGCGAAGGCGATGCAAAAACGAG
This sequence comes from Blastocatellia bacterium, assembly GCA_036274535.1. Taxonomy (GTDB): domain Bacteria; phylum Acidobacteriota; class Blastocatellia; order RBC074; family RBC074; genus JAJVID01. The sequence goes on along the minus strand of DASUFM010000280.1, from coordinate 2,124 downwards.
AAGTAAACCCAGAATCTCTACTGACGCAGAATGTTCACATTCCGTCCGGCGAGGTTACTCTCGAAGGAGAATTACAAGTTCCCGCTGAGGCCAAAGGCATTGTGCTATTCGCGCACGGCAGCGGCAGCAGCCGGTTCAGTCCGCGCAACCAATACGTGGCCCGGGTGATTCGCGAGGCCGGAATCGGCACACTGCTATTTGACCTGCTGACACGCGAAGAAGAAGCGATTGATATGAGGACGCGCCATCTGCGCTTTGACATCGGTCTGCTCGCGCGGCGGCTGGTGGATGCGTCGAATTGGGTCGCGGAGAAATCAGAGACCAGACATCTTCGCGCCGGTTATTTCGGATCGAGCACCGGCGGCGGGGCCGCGCTCGTCGCCGCGTCCGAGATCGGCGATGAAATCGGCGCCGTCGTTTCACGCGGTGGACGACCGGATCTGGCTGGCGAAGCGTTGACGCGCGTCGCCTCGCCGACATTATTGATTGTCGGCGGGCTTGACCAAGTCGTCATTCAACTCAACGAAGAGGCTTACCATAAGCTGCGGTGCAAGAAGGAATTGAAGATTGTGCCTGGCGCGACGCACTTGTTCGAAGAACCGGGCAAACTCGAAGAAGTCGCGCGGCTGGCGGCGGAATGGTTTCGACACTATTTGCATCCTCAATCCGCAATCGATCAGCCGAAATAGGAACGATTGTTTCACGATGAAGGCGGGCAATTGAAGTACGAGTTTTCGCACATCAGCTCATCTGCCCATCGCACGCTTTTTCAGGGTGATCTGATTGCGGATTCCTCTAATTCCCACTAAGTGTCTAACCGCATCTTCGGCCGCCATCCTCTGGTCATTGTCGTCGACTTCTCCGCTGAGAGTGAGCACATTTTCCGTTACTGAGACGGAGATTCGGCCCGCCGGGACATTGGGACGGCTTTCGAGCATCTGCCTTGCTGAGAGCGCAATCTCTGAGTCAGTCTGAATCGTACACGGTCTGACCTGAATATCGTTGGCGACATCCAAAACGCCCGCTACCTTTCTTGCGGCTCTTTCCGCTTCTCTTTTCTCCGCGTCAGTGTGGACGTACCCGGTAAGTGTAATCACACCGTGATAAGCTCCCACACCGATTTCAGTCGATGTGACCTTCGGGTCCTTGTCGAGTTGATCGAGTACGGCGTCGCGAAGCTGAATGTCTGTCAATTCCTTATCCTTTTTCATAAGACCTCCTTCCTCCGTGTCATCGTTGACCCGACCCTAGCCTATCAGATCCTCCCGCAAACGCTGCCGAATTTTTCCCGTTACCCGGGCAATACCCGTGCCAGCAGGCATCCAGGTGAAAATGTTTGGCGTTCGCAGCGCCGCTGATCGTGGCTGGCTGTGATTGAGCGCAATTATGCAATCCAGTGCGCAGGCTTGCGCAAAACCCGGCGAATTCACTCACCGCAGTTGCCCATCGCTCCGCTAAGCGCAGTGATCTGGCTGATACTCTGTTTTGCGAACCCGCGCCTGGCTGAACCAGCCTCGGGGCAAGGTTTCGGCAAACGCACAGTAGATTGAGGACGCAACCCGCTGGCACATCGGTTGCCTACTTCACCTTGTTCTTATTCAGATCCTAATCGTATTCAGAAGATATGAATAGAGACGCAAAAGACGTAACAGAAGCGACAAATACTATTCTGAGCCGCTTAATCCGCCGGTATGCTCATTCACTCACGGGCGTGGCCGAGGATTACGATCCCCTGATGAAGCTGATCGGCGACGCGCATTTTGTTCTGCTTGGCGAAGCTTCGCATGGCACACATGAGTTCTATCGCGAGCGCGCGCAGATCACAAAGCGCCTGATCAAAGAGAAAGGCTTTAATGTTATAGCGGTCGAAGCCGACTGGCCGGACGCTTACCGCGTTAACCGGTATGTCCGCGGGTTCGACGACGATAAAGACGCGGCTGACGCGCTGGGCGGCTTCAGACGATTTCCAAGCTGGATGTGGCGCAATGCCGACGCGCTCGATTTTGTCGGATGGTTGCGCGAATACAATGATGGGCTCGCCTCGGATACGACAAGGGTTGGTTTTTACGGGCTTGACCTCTACAGCCTGCATACTTCAATTGAGGCCGTGCTCAAGTACCTGGA
>DASUFM010000279.1:0-20533 GCA_036274535.1 Blastocatellia bacterium | reverse complement strand
GATTCCGCCGAATAGTCCCAGGTAAGCCGTCAACGGGATCGCCGGATTATTCGGCAGTTTGTTCAACCCCGCGCCGTCGGAGACGGCGTATTCCTGCCAGCCGAGAAAGCCCTGTACATTATCGCCCACCTGGAAATTCGGATTACGCGACTCCTCAACGGCGCCGATCACGACGCCCGGCATCACCGCGCCGAGTGGAATCGGCGCCATATACGAACCTTCCTCTCTGACCCATCCGCGATTCGCCGGGTCGAGCGACAAATAAATGCTGCGGACCAGAACCTGGCCGTCCTGCAATTCCGGCACAGGCTCTTCAGTCCACTGATAATCCGTCTCTTTGATCGTCCCTACAGGCCGCGCGGCCAGTCGCCATTGATGATTGATTCTTTGCGTCATTCGATGTTCTCCCGTGAAAAAGTTCGCAGTCACGCCTTTCAAGCAGTCCGAAAGTTAAGCATAGAGAACACAAAAAGCAAAAAAACAATGCGATGGTCGCGAAGAAAATGTCATGGAAAGAGGATGCCCCGGATCGACTGACGAAATAGTGTAGTCGCGAATTTGCCCGAATTTGATGATTTTATTTTTTACAATTGACTTCCGGCGCCTTCATTGTGTTTAATGATCACCATCAATTGGCGGGTATATCTGGTAGGATCTTTGCGATGGCTTTTTGGTCGGGCGCTCTGTCATGGGCGCGGGCATAGTTCATCAGTTGATGAGCCCATGACTTTATGATGTGAGCCCATGACTTCATGATGAAGGCCTGACGATGGCGTCGCATGCCGTCTGTAACGCCGGTAATGAGTGTCGCGCCATAATCATCGTGGGATGTCCAATCAACGCTGTTCATATTCGCCAAGCCCCAAATCCCTCACATTATGTGCTCCTCTGACTTTTTGCCCATAGCTTATGGGAATTTGTGTGCTCCGGGTACTGATCGCTAAAGCGTTTGGGATGATATTATGCTGTCTGATAAAATCAATGGGTTGCCGATAAGTCGTGTGGACTCTCCGGCGATAAGTAGGGTAGACCCCCCGCCAATAGGTCGCTTAGAATCACAACCAATAAGTCGCATAGACATTCCGCCGGTAAGTCGTGTAGAACCACCAGCGATAAATCGCGTAGAGCCTCCGCCGATAAATCGAATATCAACGCCGCCGATAAGCTCTTTCGACGACCAGAACGCCGCGGCGCTGGTCAACAGGCAGGGCAATATATTGTCGTTCGACAATTCCAGGCGCAATTCTGGCGCGGCTGTCGATAGAGAGCGATCCGAGATTCCAATTCCCGCGCCAACTTCCCCACCGGCAAAACCCGCCGCTTACAACCCCGCGAACACTTTGACCAGAAATACTTCGACCAGGAACGCTTCAGAGGAAGTCGAAAAACGGCGGGCGGAACTTGCCGCTCTGGCTCGCGCAGCGGAAGCCAGAATTAAGGAGGCGGAAGAGAAGTGTGAACAGGCCGAAGGCCGGCTGGAGCAGGAGTTGAGGGAGCGGTTGCTGGCCGAGCAGCGCCTCAGGGAACTGGAGGAGAATCGCTTGAAGCAGCAGCAGGCGGTCGTGATTGAGACGCCGCAGGCGCGCACGTCGGCATGGGCGCAGCCCGGGACTGGATCCGCTACTGGAACCTGGACCAAAGAGCCCGGACTGAAGGTCAGAGAGGTCGCCCAGGCGCAGGCCAAAGAATCCGAAGCCGAGATACAGGCCCTCATGGTGGCGCTGATGGAGGCCGAACAGAAGAGGGCCAAAGCCGAGGCCCTTGCGCAAGCGGCGACTGACAAAGCGCGAGTACTCGAATCGGAAGCCGAGACCGCCAGAACGGCGTTGGCGGAAGCGAATCGGAAGATTGCAGAGGCCCAGTCCGCCGCGCGAGTCGCTGAAGAGAATGTGCGCGCCATCGAATCTCTCATTGTCGAGGCCGAAGCCGCCGGACGCCAGGCCACGGAAAGATATCAACATATCGAAGCTGAATTGCAGTACGAAGCCAAACAGCGCGCCGCGGCGGAACAGAAACTCAAAGAGTTTGAAGATGAATTGGGTTCCTATCTCGAACTCGACTGGTCGAAAGGCGAACCGGATATGAGCCGGGCTGTTGTCGTCAGGCAGGGCGGAGCCGATGAGGTTGTGTCGCAGTTCCATGCGCAGGTCGAGGCTGAGCGGAGGGCGCGGCGGGAAGCGGAAGAATCGCGCGCAGCGCTCGAACACAAAATGCGAGAGATGGAAAGGGCGCTTCGCGTCGCCGAAGAGAACAATCGGCAAATCGCGGCCCTCAATCTGTCATCTATTGATGAAGATCAACCCTACACTGTAAAGAAACGAAAAGGGTTCAAGTACGAACTCAAATTCATGGGATACGGCATGGCGATCGCGCTGTTGCTGGTATTGTTACTTGCCATAGTCGCAACAGTTTTCCTACAGGAATAGGGCAGGAATAGGGCAGGAATAGGGCAGGCGTTTCACGGGCTTGATGGCTCTGCGAACTTTACCTGGGGGTCCGCCTTCGGCTACACCCCAGGCTTTATTCCGACGCCCGCTTCGCGGGCTTAAGAAAAGAGCTTCTAAGACACGCTCTCAGTTACAAAAAGAAAGAATCGCGTAAATTCGACCCCGTGGACATAAGTTCCCGAATCCAATGAGGATGGACCTAAGGTGAGAGAGAGGCAGGTTGAGACAGGTAAGGTCGGGAGAGACAAGGCTGGGAGAAAGAATACAAAATCCAGGCGTAACGCCGGGATTTCCGATTCGTTGGCGCCGATACCGGCCGCAGTGGGTTTCACTGAGCCAGCCCCTTCAGTGGCGCCATCCATCAAAGCGCAGCCCTTACGGGCCGCGTCTTCGCTCGCGCCTAACCGCGCGCTTGCACTCACAAAATCGGCGGTGACAAAGATCCAACTGTTTGAGCCGGCGGCGCTCGGGCGATCAATCGCCTGCGACGGATGTAAATCTGTCCGCCGGCCGCATCAGATTGTCATTGCCAATCATTTTTTCCCATCAGCCTGATATTGCAGGCGCAAGGCGCCATCACGGTCAATGAGAATAATGGCCTTTTGTAGGCCTGAAGTAACGACTCACTGAAAACATATATAGCGGATTGGTTGGAAACTTGGTATCGCGTAGTCACAACACACTAGGAGAACGGATATGAGATTAATAAAGCGAACGATATTCTTCACTCTAGCCTGCGTCATGCTATGTGGCGCAGTGGCTTTCGGACAGGCCACTAGCGGCACAATCTCCGGAACCATGCTCGATCCCCAGGGCAATGCGCTGGCAGGCGCAACTTTGAAAATCAAGAATTTGGGGACCGGCGCGACGCGCGAGGTGACGAGCAACTCAAACGGCGCCTATCGCGTTACCGGCTTGCCTCCCGGCCGCTATGAAGTGGAAGCGGCGGCCCAGGGGTTCGCCGGCGAGAAGCGTGGCGAACTGTCGCTGACGGTCGCTGAAGAAATTGTGGTCAATTTCAGCTTGAAGGTGGGTATCACCAAATCGGACGTGACGGTTGAGGTCCAATCGGTCAACGTGGAGACGACCGGTTCGACCGTCAGCGGTCTGGTCGACGAGAGGAAGATTCGAGATTTGCCTCTCAACGGGCGCGATATGGCGCAATTGATCCTGCTGCAACCCGGCGTGGTCAACAGCCGTAGCAGCCAGCAGACGGCCAACACCGGTCGCGGGCTGCGTTTTTCAGTCGGCGGCGCCCGGCCCAGTCAGAATCTTTTCCAACTCGACGGGACGATCATCAATGACGCGCTCAACAACACGCCCGGCAGTTCGCAGGGACTGCTCATCGGAGTCGAGACCGTCAAGGAGTTTCGCGTACTCACCAATACTTACAGCGCCGAATACGGCCGGGTCGCCGGTGGTGTGTTCGTCGCAGTGACGAAATCGGGAACGAACGAGTTCCATGGTTCGGTCTTCGATTTTCTGCGCAATGACAACATGGACGCTCGCAACTTCTTCGACCGCTGCACGACCAGCGCCACTTGCGACGGCGGAGGGAAACCCGAATTCCGCCGCAATCAATTCGGCGGCGCGATCGGCGGCCCGATAATCCAGAACAAGACCTTCTTCTTCTTCAGCTATGAAGGGTTGCGTGAGTTCAAGGGAATCACCACCATCTCCACCGTTCCTGACGCCAACGCCCGCCTGGGAATCCTGCCGAGCGGAAACGTCACGGTCAACCCCATGGCGCAGCCGTTGATCAATCTCTTCCCGGCCGCTAATGGGCCCAACAATGGCGACGGCACAGCTCAGTTCATCGGCGTGACCAATCGCGTCGCGCGTGACGATTTCGCCACGGTCAAGATCGATCATCAACTTGGCTCTTCCGATACGCTCTCGGCGCGCTATCTGTTCGATGACTCGACTCAGATACTTCCTCGTTTCTTCCCGCAATTCCCGAACCAGGCGCTGAACCGCAAGCAGGTGGGGACCATTGAAGAACGCAAGTTCATCGGCGCCAACATCGTCAATGAGGCGCGCTTCGGCTTCAATCGCAGCACGCCGAGGGAATTGGTTCTCCTGCCGTCGGGTCCGAACTTCAACGTGGCTCTGATTACGGGCCAGCCGCTCGGAGAGGTCAACGTCACCGGTTTGACTCCCGTCGGCACCGATCGCACCAATCCGAAACTGTTCTTCGAGAATAACTTTCAAGTTTCCGATAACCTCTTCTTCACGCTCGGCAGGCAAAATATAAGGGTGGGCGGCATTTACGAGCGGTTTCAATTCAATGGCCGCGCCGAATCGCGCACTCGCGGCCGTTTGCGCTTCTCTTCGTTGGCAAACCTGCTCCAGTTCAGGAATCTGGATATAGAAGGGTCGAGCCTCGGATCGGACTTTGTGCGGGGATTCCGGCAAAATCTCTTCGGCGCCTTCGTGCAGGACGATTTCAAGGTCACTCCGCGCCAGACTCTCAATCTCGGCGTGCGCTATGAATTCGTGACTTCGCCCACCGAGGTCAACGGCAAGACCGCCAACCTGGTCAACATCATCGGCACGAGCAACAACAACACCGATTTGAACGTGGGCGGCGAGTTCTTCGATACGCCGAAGGGCGGAATCTCTCCGCGCGTCGGCTTCGCCTATGACGTGTTCGGCGACGGCAAGACGGCGGTGCGCGGCGGCTTCGGCATTTTTTACGAGCAGCCGCTTTTCAGCAGCTATCGCCAGGCCGCTTATGGCACGCTGCCCTTCATCAACACCGCGCGGCTTCGTCGCGGCACGGCTCCGACATCGCTCCCGGTTCCGGGAACGGCGTTCGTCGGCGGCACTCCTTTGACTGAAACTATCGCCACCGACCTGCAGGAAATCTATAGCATGCAGTACAACCTCAACGTCCAGAGGGAATTCTTCGGGACGGTTCTGTCGGCGGCTTATGTCGGCGCGCGCGGCGTCAATCTGCTCGGACAGGGCGACATCAATACGTCGATTGGGCAGCTCCAACCCGACGGTAGAATACTGTTCGACGGCAATCGCAGAAATCCCAATTTCGACGTGGTTCGCTCGGGCATTCAGGGATTCAACTCCTGGTACAACTCGATGAACCTGGGAGCGGCCCGACGCTTCAATCAGGGATTGCAATTCCAGGCCTCGTACACCTTCGGCAAGTCGCTCGATGAGCGTTCCGGCATCGCCGGCCGCCAGGAATTCGTCAACGGCCAGTCGCGAACTCTCGATCCTTACAACAGAGCTTTGGACAAGGGGCGTTCGGATTTCGACGTCAGGCATAGCTTCGTCGCAAACGTCAGCTATGATTTGCCGTTTGCGAAATTCGTCGGCTACGGCCCCGCGAAATACGCTTTGAGCGATTGGCAGATCAATTCCATCGTGACGCTCAGTTCCGGCGTGCCTTTCGGCACCTTCATCGATGGCGATCCGGACAATGACGGAACGGATGAAAATGCGGCGCGGGCAGACCTCGTCCTCGGCGCTCCTCTGTATCCGGTCGGCGGAAGCACTGTGGATCTCTGGTTCAACCCTGGCGCTTTCGCGCCGTCGCAAATCGGTTACCGGGGCACGGCCGGCCGAAATATTCTGGTCGGCCCGAATTTCCGGAGCGTGGATCTTGGGTTGACCAAGCTGTTCCGTGTGAATGAGAGGAAAAGCCTTCAATTCCGTGTTGAAGCCTTCAACCTCTTCAACCGTCCCAACTTCGATCTGCCGGCCAATGCCGATGACGGCTCGCAGGTCTTCAGCTTCTCAAGTGGGGTTTTCACGCCATCGACCAACATCGGCAGGATCTTTAGCACTGTTCCTCTCCAGCAGGGAGACGCTCGTGAACTTCAGTTAGCTCTGAAGTTCCTCTTCTAATTTCTTGAGAGCCCTCGCGGCTCTCATAATTTCCAGAGCAATAGAGCCACGAGAGTGGTTTATGTTCTCCTGTTCGCCGTTTCCCGCTCAGGTTTTGCCCTGAGCGGGAAAACGGGCGACAGGAGAATGTTTACGTAAGCGTCAACGACAATAGAGAGGGGAAGATGAAAGATTGGGTCAGGAAATTTATCGCCGGAGGTCTCTCCCGTCGTGAGTTCGTGGAACGCGCGGCGACCGGGGGACTCAGTCTATTTTCAACACTGACCGCGCTCCACATCGGAGCGCATGCCGAAACCGGTCATAACCACACACATCATCACGATGATCATGACCATCATGCTCATGATCATGACCATCATCATTCTCACGCCGCGCACCAGGTCCAATCGCAAGCGCAGGCGCGCCCGCAGCGCAATCTGGATCAAACGAACGTCAATCCATACGAAGAATGGTTGAAGCAGGAGGGTATTCCCGTCTATCGCGATCATCACATCGCCGATCTACGCGCCGCCGAAGTCAAGCCCTGGAAGAGAATGGGCGTCCTCGGCGCGCACGTCGATCTGGTCGGCGGGGAGGGCGTCAACGCGGGCTACATCTGTGAGATTCCGGTTGGCGCGAGCACGACCGCGCAGCGCTATCTGTTCGAGGAAGTGATCTACGTCCTGAGCGGGGAGGGCGAGACAGTCGTCTGGAATCCGGGGGGATCGAAACAATCGGTCAAATGGAAGGCGGGGGCTGTCATTTCGCCGCCGCTCAACGTCTGGCGCCAGCACATCAACCGCGGAACGGTCCCGGCGCGCTTCCTTTCAATGAACAACTCCCCCGTGGTGATTGATCTCTTTCACAACGCTGATTTCGTCTTCAACAACGATTTCGTTTTTCGAGATCGGTACGACGGCGAGGCTGATTTTTTCAGCGACGGGAAGGAGAATTTCCATCACAAACAAACTACGCTTGAGACCAGCGAGCAGGTTCGCGGCGTCCATACCTGGGACAGCGGCTTTGTGCCCGACGCGCGAACGATCGGGCTCGCCGAAGTCAAAGAGCGTGGCCAGGGAAATTCGCGCGTCGAATTGCAACTGGCCGAAAACAGCATGCAATGCCACATCTCGGAGTTTGAAGTGGGCACGTACAAGAAAGCCCACCGCCACGGCCCCGGCTCGCATGTGGTCATGTTGAACGGACATGGCTACACGCTGATGTGGAAGGAAAACGTCAAGTATTCCGAATCGAAGACCCAGGTCCGCATTGATTGGAAAGAAGGCAGCCTGTTCGTTCCGCCGGACGGCTGGTTCCATCAACATTTCAACAGCGGCGACGACTCCGCTCGCTACATCGCCCCGACATGGGGAGGCGATGGAAAATGGTTTATGCGCTCGCTCGGCGGTGGCGGACGCACTCATCGTCTCGGTAAGACCAGTATTAGAAAGGGTGGTAATCTGGTTGAATACGAGGACGAGGATCCGATCATCAAGGAAATCTTCGAAGCGGAACTTAAGAAATCGGGCGTGAAAAGCAGAATGCGCCCAGGCAAGCCAGAGTAGCCGGGGCGAGGATGGAAGATGGAAGATCGCGTCATTACGATTGGGACATCCTCGATCTTCGATCCGGCTCCGCCTGCCCTTTCACTCGCTGGCTTTCCAAACTATAATATCCACATCGAATAGATTGCGGTAATAACGTGTTCCAGCAAGCCCCGACAGGCCCCATATCCTCTTATCTTACAATCGAACCACGTCCAATAGCTCTGCGTTCCCCGCGGTTCGGCGGCGCTTTGGCGTTTGCGTGATTGCATAAGATCAAAAAGCTGAGCTGAGAATAGCCGTATTCAATTCGATTTTCCCCCCCTAAGCCGATCGTCAAGCCAGGGGCAGCAATGGCGGCGACGGTGGTGAGGGAGAAATAAGTTCAGGCGTATGAAAATCTCTGTGATTGCGTTATGCGTATGGATGGGTGTTGCGGCCCAGTCGGACTCGTTAGAGAAACAGGCGATATCCATAGCGCAACAGATACCGGTTTCAAGTCTGGATGCGCAATTGCCCAACCGTCCTTTCGGGGACTGGTTCAACGAAGTCGTGGGGCGTGGGGCCGGGGTTGTATGGCAATTATCCGAATGCGGCGGGCCGGCAGGCGGCGGGGAACAGGATTTACTGGCCTGCGCTGAAGCCTCCGTGCTTATGCCCAATGGCAACAGGATGATTCTGGCGATTTCGGTCGGGACTTTTAAGAAAGGGATCACGGGGCAACCGGCTTTTTACCGGGCGGTGATTGAAAGCGACGAGCAACTCTATCAGGTTACACGGTTGCGTGATCTGACGTCGATGTTGCAGTCGCCGAGGAAAATGGCGCCGCTGCTGCCTGATTTACAGGCGGGTTCGAAGCAAGTAACCCCGCGCCCTGATACGGCGGATTTGTCATCGCCGCCCGTCGTTGTCGACGCTCCACCGGCGACATCGAAAGAAGATGAAAAACCGCCGCCGCCGCCCGTCATCGCCTCGACGCCTCAAAAGATTTCACAAAGCGTCCTGGAGGGGCTGGTCATCAAGAAACGGCAACCGGCTTACCCGATGATGGCCAGGACTATGGGGGCTATGGGCAAAGTCGAAGTGAGGATAACCATTGCAGAAGATGGGACGGTCATTGAGGCGGAGGCCATCAGCGGTCACCCGGCGTTGCGAAGCGCGGCTAAGGACGCGGCGCTCCAGTGGGTTTATAAGCCGACGACGCTCAACGGCATTCCTACGAAAGTGCAAACTGTCCTGACTTTTAACTTTTCTCCCCCTCAATAACATAAATTTCAACCATGTTTTGTTTAAGCCATGTTTTGTTTAAGGATGATATCGGGCGCTAAATGCGCGAGTAAAGTCATAAAGTTCCCCTTTTTACTTTGTCTCCTGCTTTGCGTTCCAAGCGCTGTTGCGCCGGGACAGACGGGACCATTGAGGTCGTCAGGTCCGGAACTCTACGGCGGCATCGAACTGAGCGATGAGGGCGTCAAGGTGATCGCCATGCAGGTGACTGAAGGCGGCGGCGAGGAGGCGCCCATCAGGCCGATCTATAAAGAAGTGACCCGTCTCATTACGGGACGGACAAGCGGCGGTGATTTCCCTCCTCAGGCGGCCGCGGACGCCGCAAAGGCTATCATGGCGGCGCTAACGCGATTGCGCCGGGATTATCGAGTGCCGCTCGATCGAATCTATCTTATCGGCGGCAGCGGGTTGAAAGCAGATCATCCCAAGGATCTGCAAAACGTCATTCGCAATACGACCGGCCTGGAGTTGGAATTTCTGGAGCCTGTGCCGGAAGTTCAAATGAGCATTGCCGGGACGATTCCGCGACTTAGAAAAAAAGACGGAACCACGATCGATAATCGAAACACGTCCATGTTCATCCACATCGGCGGAGCCAGCACTCAAGGCGGCTATGAGATGCTCAAATATGCGCCTTCCGATTCGCCCGCCTTCGATTTCGTCGCAATGAACCTCCCTCATGGAGTGCTGAGTTACGCCAATGAGATCCGCCGGGTTGTGGGGCTCAGCGCCAATCAGTACGCTTATGCCCGCGAGGTCAAAGCCTCCGGCGCCATAAATTTCCGCCAGGCGCTGCGCAAAGAGATCGAGATGAAGCCCGGCCTGATGCATCGCAAGAGCGTCTATCTTACAGGCAATCTGGCCTGGGCGATGGCGACGCTGATGTATCCTGATAACAGAGATCCATACGTCCCGATTACGTACGACTCTATCATGCAGTTTGCGGACAGGATAAACCGCTCTCCGAGAGAACTGGTTTCTCAAAACCTCTCATACATTCGCGAGCGGAGGCTGCGACAGGAAGTCCTACAGGAGATTGAAGAGGTAAAAGCCACATTTCGTCCTCAGGAACTCATGGCCGGCGCGGAGATGCTCAAAGCCGCGGCGGAGGAACTCAAGTGGCAGGATAAGAAAATCCAGTTTTCAAGATTAGGGAATTTAGGGTGCCTTTCGAGTTTTATCCGTCTGAAAATCGGCAAGTAAGATATGCAAGAAGACGCTATCAATGTTTTTTGCCTTTCGCATGGCGTTAGCTTCCCGACGTTAGGGTCGAATCGACTGATCATTTGTAAGGAGAATCATGTCTTGAGCCACAATTTCCCCCACTCAGGCAGATGGTTTTATTGCTGCATGTGCCAGAAGTATTGGGTCGCGCCCAAGGGAGAGAGCGGGGACGCTTTTTCCAGGCAATGCCCATCATGCAATCTGATCAAAAAGGCGCGTTATTATTCCTGCGATCAATGCAACGTCACGATGATCGACTCCATCGGCCCGATCAATCGTAAGGGAGCGCATATTACACCCTGGGGAACGCCCCATCCGCACTGTCCAGGTTGTCATCAACTTCCGAAGGCGATACCTCAATCACACGCTTGTCCCGAACTGAATGGTTTGCTGACTACGGCCCGCGCCCAATGCCCCTTCTGTGAAGGGCAGGAAAGAGTCGAAGGGGCGATTGATAGAGAAGAATCGATAAAAGAAGCCGGACCGGCGCCGGGCGGAATCGCGGATGAGGTGGTCGAACTTCCTTCTTCGGATTCGGGTCCGTCCGACATGCCCGACCTTGAGGAGCTTGAAAGAAAAGCGTCCGCGATCAGGGCGCTCGAAGCCGAGGCTGAAGCGCGCGAAGCCAAAGCTCAGGAGAGATTACGGCAGGTCGAGGCCAGATTGCGCGAGGAGATGTCACGGCGATCGGAGTTGCAGCGTAAATCCCAGGAGATTGAACTGGAACTGAAACGCCAGCCGGAACTCAGCAATAGTCACCTCGAGGCCCTGAGAGCCACGTCGGAGGCCGCCGCACGTTTCGAAGAGGAAATGAGCGCCCGCATCGCCGCTGAAGAGGCCAGGGCCGAAGCCGAAGCTAAACTGCATGAAATGGAAGCCACCGCTTCCGAAACCGAAAAGCGTCTGCGCCAAATCGAAGCCGGATTACAACAAACCGAAGAGCGCCTGCGGCAGGCTGAGGCTTCATTACAACAGGAATCCTTGAAACGAGCTTCAGCCGAAGAAAGGCTTCAGCGGGCCGAGGACGGATTACAACAGGAACTCTCGAAACGAACTTCGGCTGAAGAGAGAGCTAATGAAATCGAGGTTCGATTCACCAGCGAAAACGCGAAGATCAGAGCCGAAGCCGAGGCCAAAATTCAGGCAATCGGAGCGGAGACGCGGCGAATTGAGGAGAATTACAGGGTCGAAATCGACTGGATCAGGAGCGAACTCGAGTCGGCCGTAGCCGCGTCGAGGCAGGCCGAGGAGAATCACAAAGCTGAAATAACCAGAATTACCTTCGAGGCCGAATCCCGTATCCATCAGTCAGAGTCGAACGCACGCCAATACCAGGTCAAAGTCGAAGAGGCCATAGCCAGCGCTCAGGCCGCAATGTTCAATCTCGAAGAAACGCAGAAAAAATTGGACGAGGCCGAAGCCAGATTCAGGGAGATGGAAATCAGGGCCAGCCAGGCTGAAACCCGTTGCCACAGGCTATATCTGATCACTAAACTCACTTTTACCTCCGCCGAACAGGTCCTCGCGGAGACTCTTAACAGTGGCGATGAAAATGAAAAAGAATCAAACGTAATATCGCTTAACGGCGCGATAACCGCGCCACTCGATGACCTCCCTGCCGAGGTCTCGGAGTTCGCCGCAAACGGCTCAATGGATTATGGAGAATATCCATTTACCGAAAGGATGAAAGCCCTGTTCCAGGCCGCGGCGCGCGCGAATGCCAGCGAAGACAATAGCGGCAAAGCCGGAATTGACGATCTGAAAATGGCTAGTGGAGAGTAGAAGACGGAGGGAGCGCAGGAACAGAGGATGGAAGATCGAAGATGGAGGATCGAAGATCGCGATTCTCGATCCTCCATCTTCGATCTTCCATCCTCGATCTTCCGTCCCTCCGTCCTCATTCCACATTCCCATTCCCTGTGATAATCTGAAATAGATTCAGGACTCTACCTTTTGGAGGGTACCATTAATATGTTTTCTCAATCTGTTAAACAGACTTCTTCCGCTACTTCTCTCAACTCAGCGGCTCATCGGCGCGATCTATCCCAAGAGTCGTTTCGGTCGGTTTTGGATTTTCGTAAAGCGAAACTGGACGGCCGGAAGATTTCGATGCTCAGTGTCTACGACGCGGTTTTCGCAAGGCTGGCTGTCGAGGCCGGCGTGAATACTCTACTCGTAGGTGACAGTGTGGCGATGGCGCTCTATGGGTTTGAGAGCACGATTCACGCTACGGTCGAGATGATTGCGACTCATGTCGGGGCTGTTCGCAGGGCATGTCCGCGCGTCTTTATCGTCGCCGATCTTCCCTTCGGTTCATACCGCAGAGGATTGAAAGCGGCCATGAAGGCCGTCGAGGTGATGGCCCGCGCCGGGGCGAGCGCGGTAAAACTCGAGGGAGTCGCGGGCAATGAAAAGATTATCTCCCACATCATCGAATCGGGCATTCCAGTCATGGGCCACATCGGGCTGACGCCGCAATCGGTGCTCGCGCTCGGAGGGTATAGGGTGCAGGGAGGGACGGATGAAAGAGCGACGAGGCTCGTTGAAGACGCCAAAGAACTCGAAAACCTCGGCGCCTTCTCTCTGGTCCTGGAATGTGTGAGCCGCAGTCTGGGTTCTCGCATCTCTTCTCATTTGTCCATGCCGGTAATCGGCATCGGCGCCGGCCCGGAAGTTGACGGGCAGGTGCTTGTAGCGTCGGACCTCCTGGGCCTGTCGTTGGGCCGTTCTCCACGTTTCGTTCGGCGATATCTTGACGGCGCGGCTCTGGTGTCGAAAGCTTTCGAGGAATTCAGCCGGCAGGTTGGCGAAGCGCAATATCCGAATGAGGCGGAGAGCTACGACTGATCATGACGTCCCAGGAATCACAGTCCGAGATCCCCTTGAACCATCCGAGACGGCTTTCGCTTATGACGAGAGCCAGGCTCACCGAAGGGACACGCCAGGGAATTACTTCTCTCGACGGCCTCATCGCCCATGGAAGGGGCGAGGCGTTCGACTATCTCCTTGGTGAGAAAACACACGATTTCGCGGCGCGAGCGGTCGATGCAGCCGCCGCTCTTTTCCTTGCGGCCCGGCGCCCTGTTATTTCAGTGAACGGGAATGCTGCGGCCCTGATTCCACATGAACTGGTCGAACTCTCGAAGGCCCTTTCGAATTTCGTGGGGGCTCCGCTCGAGGTGAATCTGTTTCATGCTGGCGGTGACCGCGAGGACAGAATCCGCAACCATCTTATTGCGCACGGCGCCGATCAGGTTCTTTTACCGCAGCGGGACTTCGTTCTTCCCTACCTGGATTCCAATCGGCGTTTCGTGAACGGTCGGGGAATTTATCAGGCCGACGTGGTCTTTGTCCCTCTCGAAGACGGCGACCGTTGTGAGGCGCTGATTCGATCCGGCCGAAAAGTCATCACAATCGACCTGAATCCTTTATCCAGAACCGCCCGAAAGGCTTCGATCACGATCGTCGATAATATCGTCCGCGCGGCGCCGCTCCTTGTTGATAGGGTGAAGGCGCTCGCTTCGGAACCACGCTCGATTCTTGATGATTTGCTGGAAAATTATGACAATGGCCTGGCGCTTCGAGAAGCCGAGGCGGTCTTGAGAGGAGGCGCAAGATGATTCTTTGCCTGGACGTGGGAAACACTCAAATCTTCGGCGGCGTTTTTAAAGACCATAAGCTCATCAGCGCCTTCCGGAAGAGCTCAACAAACATCGCTTCTTCGGACGAGTTCGGTCTTTTCCTGCGCGCAGTCCTGCGTGAAAGCGGCTACGATCCGCTCAAGACGCGGCGGGTGGCGATCTGTTCCGTCGTGCCGAACCTCGTTCATCCTCTGCGCGCGGCATGCCTCAAATATTTCGGAGGCGAGCCCTTTCTGCTTCAACCTGGAGTGAAGACCGGGCTCAGGATCAATTACAGAAACCCGATCGAAGTCGGATCCGACAGGATCGCGAACGCCGTCGGGGCCATCGATCTATTCCCGAATACCAACCTCATCATCCTCGACCTTGGAACCGCGAACACCATTTGCGCGGTCTCGGCCGATCGGCAATACCTGGGCGGGGCAATCACGCCCGGCCTTCGAATTTCGATGGAAGCTCTCGAATCGAAAACCGCTCGATTGCCGGCCGTCGAAATCCTTAAACCCGCTTCAGTAACAGGGCGTTCCACGGTCGAGAGCATTCAATCAGGACTTTTTTTCGGCGCCGCCGGTTCGATTCGCGAGATCACGCAACGGATGAAAGCCGAATGTTTCCCAGGGCAGGCGGTGACAGTGGTGGGCACCGGCGGCTTCAGCCGGCTCTTTGAAGAAGAGGGCCTCTTCGATAAACTGGTTCCTGATCTCGTGCTGCATGGACTTTATCTGGTTTTGCAAATGAATTCATAGGGCATATAAGGCCTATGGGCCCTATTCATTTCCTATGCGTAAGACCATTCTTCTCTACGGCGTCGCTATGGCGGCGTTGACCGGAATTCTGAAGTTCATCGAATACCGATACTTCGTCCGCGATTTTTCGCTGGAGTTTTACCTCGGCGCCGTGGCCGTTCTATTCACTGCGGTCGGCGTCTGGGTGGGCATGAAGCTTACGCGCAAAAAAGTCATCGTTGCCGGCCCGGATTCCAAACTCAACGTACCGGAACTTCAGCGGCTCGGCATCAGTAAACGCGAGTACGAAGTTCTGGAACTGATGGCGCAGGGTCTGTCCAACCAGGAGATCGCCGATAAACTTTTCGTCTCGCTCAACACCGTAAAAACCCATTCCTCCAACCTGTTTATGAAATTGGACGCGCGCCGGCGCACACAGGCCATCCATCGGGCAAAGGAAATCGGCCTGTTGCCCTGAACTTTCGGGTGATTTTTCCCCTTTATCCTCAAAATCATACTTTCGGCTGATGCGTTTGAGCTCCGCCTCTGCTTATTATTCAGCGCGGTTGGCCACCGTGGAATCAATGTCGCTCGATTGAGTATTGGATATTCATGCCCTCACAAGGAGAAAAATTATGCGAAAAGTGACTCTAACTTTCGGATTGCTGGCCGGCGCCATCGAGTCCGCTTTCCTGATTGTCGGCATCGTGCTTTGGGTGAAAGCCGGAATGGCTGTCCACAGCATGTTGATCGGCTATGCCGTAATGGTCATCTCGCTGTCGATGGTCTTTTTCGGTATCAAATCGTACCGCGATAATTATCAGGGCGGGAAGCTCAGGTTTTGGAAAGGAATTCAAGTAGGTCTTCTTATTACGCTGATCGCGTCACTCATGTACGCGATTACCTGGGAGACCTACAATCAGGTCAGCCCGGCGAGCGCCGAGGCTTTTATTAATTTATATACCAAAAGTCAGCTCGACAAGTTAAGGGAGAAAGGCGCTTCAGCGGTTGAAATCGATAAGAAAGCCGAGGAACTGGACAAAGTTATGAGAATGTACCGTAACCCGGCGATTCGTTTTGGCATGACCCTGATGGAAATTCTGCCGGTTGGCGTAATTATTACCCTGATCAGCGCAGCGCTTCTAAAGAAAAAAGAGTTTCTACCGGCATAGCTTTTCGGAGGAATAACCATGCGTAAGATTACGACCTTTTTGATGTTCGAGGGGAAAGCTGAAGAAGCGATGAACTTCTATATCTCCTTATTCGTCGATTCGGAGATAAAGAGCATATCCCGTTATGGAGAAAATGAGGGCGGGCCCAAAGGTTCGGTCCGCCATGCCGTGTTTGCGCTTAACGGGCAGGAATTCATGTGCATAGACAGCTTCGTGAAGCATGGCTTTAGTTTTACGCCTGCGATGTCGCTGTTTGTGAGCCTTGGCGCTGAATGCGAGATTGATAAACTTTACGCCGCATTGTCCGAAGGGGGACAGGTACTCATGCCGCTGGCCGCTTACCCCTTCAGTAAAAAATACGGTTGGGTCAACGACAAATATGGCGTTTCCTGGCAATTAACCCTGGCGGACACATAGTCGGCGTCGCCGCTGGCCTGCCACTGGCTTGCCACTGGTTTGCCACTGGCCTGATTGAAGAAGAAAGGGTAGGCTTGGCAGAGACGCAAAATGTTGCGTCTCTGCCATATTTATGAAAGGGGGCTGATATGTATGAAAGAAGGCCAACCGAGCGCGACGGCGCAGCGCGTTGCGGTCCGACGCGCCGCGCATCAGTTGCTGGATGAGCCGAAAATTTTCGATGATCCTCTCGCGCTCCGCATTATTGGCCGGGAGGGCGTTTCGGAGTTGCAATCCGACCCATATCAGCAGGATCAATCCAGGGCTGAGACCACGCGGCTGTCGCTATACCTTCGAGCTTATGTGGCGGTGCGAAGCCGATACGCCGAAGACGAACTCGCTCTCGCGGTCGAACGTGGCGTTAGACAGTACGTCGTTCTGGGCGCGGGGCTCGACACATTTGCTTACCGAAATCCCTATCCGGAAGGCGCGCTGCGCGTGTTCGAAGTGGACTATCCTGCGACCCAGGCCTGGAAGCGATCACGCCTGAAGGAAGCGGGCATTCCGTTCCCCCGGGATCTCACGTTCGCGCCGGTGAATTTTGAAGAGCGGACTTTGACGGCCCTTGCTGACGGATTGCGAAAAGCAGGCTACGATCCAGGCCTTGCCACCTTCTTCTCGTGGCTGGGCGTGGCGCCGTACCTGACAATCGATGGAGTTATGACGACCTTGCGTTTCATCGCCTCGGCTCCCAAAGGGAGCGCAGTCGTCTTTGACTATGCGCCCGCGCTCTCGTTGCTGACTCCCGCCCAGCGATTGGTGATTGAGGCGATGGCAAACCGCCTCGCCGCCGCCGGGGAGCCATTGCAAACCTTTTTTGACCCCGCGGAACTGATGAAAGATCTGCGGGCCATGGGCTTCGAACACTTTGAAGACATAGGGCCTGAGGAACTCAACGCAAGATACTTCAAGGACCGGGCGGATGGGCTTCGAGTGGGAAGCCTGGCGCATATGATGCATGCCCAGGTCTGAATGACGGCGGTTACATTTCCCTGCCGAGCCGCCGCAAGGCGGCCGTGAACGCCGCGCTTCTACGTCGCGAGACCGGGACACGCGCGCCGCAGTTGAGCGATGCGATCATCGCGCCCGTGTTGTCCCTGATCAGCTCTCGCACGCCGTCGAGTCGAACCAGCGCGCGCCGGTGGGCGCGGACAAATCCATGTTTGCGCATGCGTTCTTCCAATAGCTGAAGCGACTCGCGCAGGAAGTAGCTGCGCTGCCCTACCCACAATTGCGCGTAATTGCCGGACGCTTCGATCCAGTCAATCTCGCCCGCCTTGAGCGTCGTCGCGCCTCTTGAGGACGTGACCACGATTATTTCGTCGCGCATCGCCGTCGCCGGCGAACGCAGTCGTTTCATCAGCCGCTTCATCGTGGCGGCGAACCGCGCCTCGCTGACGGGCTTTACCAGGTAATCGGTCGCTTCGGCTTCGAATGCGCGAACGGCGTACTGATCGAAGGCCGTGAGAAATACGATTTCCGGCATCCGCTTCGGGCTTCGGCGGCGGATAACTTCGAAGCCGTCTATGCCAGGCATCTGTATATCGAGGAAGACCACATCAGGAACCGACGCGTCAATCGCCGCCAGCGCCTCAGCCCCGTTGCGGCATTCTCCGGCCACGGCAAACTCAGGAAAGGCCGCCAGCAGTTGTCTCACGCCCCGGCGGGCGGCGGGTTCGTCATCCACGATCAGGACTCTCCATTCAGCTTGCGTCATAATTCGGCTTCAGACGGCGAGTGGGAGATCATCTCGCGATACGGCGTTCTCAACGTCGCGATTGCGCCGCCGCCCGCCCGCCCGGTTATATTCAGCGAGGCGCGCTCGCCGTATAAAGCGCGCAACCGCTCCCGCGTGTTTTCAACGCCGCGGCCTTGGGGCATAACGACGTCCGCGCCAACGCCGACTCCGTCGTCAATGACGGAGAGTTCGATCATGGCCCCGTCGCGCCGCGCGCTGACGATCAGGCGCCCCGCGTCGGGGCGCTTCGCAATGCCGTGACGAATCGCGTTCTCCACCAAATGCTGCAATGCGAAACTCGGCGTCGCGGCGGACAGGAGCGAATCGTCTATCTCGAATCGGGGCCGCAATCGATCGGAGAATCGAGCCTCCTCTATGGCGACGTACTGCCAGACGAGTTCGAGCTCTTCTCCGAGGGGGACTTCGTTCATGCGGTGGCTGCTCAGCGTCGTCCGCAACACTTCGCTCAACTGTTCTATGATGCGCACGGCCGCCTGACGGTCGTTGTCACGCACGAACACGGCGATCGTGTTGAGCGTATTGAACAGGAAGTGCGGGTTCACCTGAGCCTGCAGCGCCGCGAAACGCGCGCTCGAGAGCTGCTCCGAAAGGCGGGCCAACTGGACGTCGCGCTCGCGCGCTTCGACGAAGTAACGAATCGCGTGTTCGATGCCGACGACGCAGAGATACACGGCGACGCCGAACGGCAACGTGGTGAATATCCAGCCCAGCCATTCCACGCCGGCCTTGCGATAAAACTCGCCGGTTCGCATCGCCGCCTGCGCCGCCTTCGGATCGAACAACAGCATCAACGCCCATCTCAGCGACTGGCCGCAGGTCGCCCAGGCCACGCAAAACAGCAAAGAGATCCAGAGATGCGCCCAGGCGCGCCGCGTAATATGCGGCTGCGCCAGTGGAAGCCGTTTCGAAACCGCGAAGACCGCCGGAGTGAGAAAGGCGTAGAGGAACCAGTCGCCGCTCTCCCACAGCAGATCGCGCATCGTCGCCGGGTCCCAGCCGTTGAGATGCGTCTGCGCGACCCGGTTGACGGCGGCGAATCCTGCGGGCAAAACCCATGCGGCCGAAACTATCATCCATGGCTGAATGCATCGGGGTTGAAAAAGCCGGGATTGAAGACGTTGATAGATTCGCACCGGGTCAAAGTATTGCAGTCGGCGCCTGTAGGCAAGCGTGGCAGGCATTCCCTTACGATTCATGACCGTTCGCGTCAGCAGGCACGCCGTTCACGTATTCATTGTTGCCGCATAAGTTAGAGTGCGATATCGATATCCAGCTTTAGCCTGAGGCATCAGTTTAGAGGATGATGATGCGGGGGAACACAAAAAGCGCGAAAGAAGAAACACAAAAAGCGCAAAAATATCAATAATTCTTCTTTGCGCTTTCTGTGTCGGTTTTGCGCTTTTTGTGTTCCCCTGACTGGAACTTAAGGCCATTGGACTTTAGCCTGACTTATGGAGATTATGACAATGATTTCGCGGGTTTCAATCTCTTCGCTTTTGTTCTTCATATTCGGCGCCGCTCTATTCGCGGGCTCGGCCGCGAAAACTGCGATCGTGGAAAAACAGGAAGACCGGGCCGCTGACGCGGCGGCCATTCGCGCGCACATAGAGAGCATTTTCCAGGCGTTCATCGACGGCGACCTTGAAAAGATTCAGGCCACCCATTCGGATGATTGGCGCGGGTTTCTGGAAGGCTCCCGCGTTCCGATCAAAGGCATCGACGAATATATGAGGGCCAACGGCATCGAGTGGCCCAGACCTGCCAATGCGCCCAAAACGACTCCTTACTACCCCCCGGATACCCGCTATCGCGTCGGCGACTTCGACGTATATTTTTATAGCCCCGAACTGGCGGTGGCCTCTTTTTTCGGCGACTTCGAAAGGGCCATCGGCGGCGCTACCGTCACGATGCGCCGATTCCGGATAATGGACGTTTACGCTAAACGCAAAGGGAATTGGATTCAGGTCGCGTCTCATACAGTGGTCGATCCGGCGTGGCGTCAGGAGCAGATGTCGAAACCAATAGCCGTGACGCCGCAGATTCGCGAACAGGTATTGGCCGCGCGAGAAGCCGTTTGGAAAGCTTATTTCGCCAATGACCGGGCCGCGTTGGAAAGACTGATTCCGGACGAGGCGATCGCCATCGATAGCGGTTCGAGCGACTGGTCTGACAAGGCGGCGATCCTCGCCGGCGCCAGGAGATTCTCTGACAGCGGCAGGAAACTGCTGAGACTGGAGTTCCCGAAAACCGAGATCCAGATATACGGCGCCGCCATCATTGTTTACACGACATATCTTTGTGAATTCGAAGCGAACGGGAAACGCGTGACGCAGAGCGGGCGTGGCACGGAAATCTTTGTCCGCCGAGGAAATGAACTGGTCAACGCCGGCTGGCATCTCGATTCCGAAAAATAAGGGCTGAAACAATACGGA
>DASUFM010000278.1:0-7715 GCA_036274535.1 Blastocatellia bacterium | reverse complement strand
CCGATAGTTGATCAGCGGATTGCGCAATCCCAGATCGAGCAGCTCTTTGCGGGCTTTATCGAGTTTTTCGGCAATGGAGTTTTGTTGTGAGGACAATGAGATACTCTCCAATTGTAGTAATACGGCGGAGCTGTGGTTGATAATTATCTTTTACATAACGCGCCATTGAGGCAATCAGGCGCTACGAATTCTTATAAACTTGCAAAGACGCCGCCATCGATCATCTGATAAAAATGATTCTCGACCTGCTTGGGTATAGCGCCGCCGGTGATGAGCAGGCCGAGTTCCATATTCAGCGTGAAGGCGTATTCCGTCAGGTTCGCGCTCGACAGAAAAAGCCGACGCCCGTCAGCGACCGCGCACTTGACGTGAAGAATTCCCGGTTTGCCGTTCGCGTCCTTTTCGCGCTTTTCCAAAGGCCATAGATAGACGTCGCAACAATTCGCCACTGACGGGCCAAGCGCTTTTAAGGTGCTGTACGCGCTCTGGCCTTCAATGAGGTCGGGCGTTTCGATGATGATCGTGATTTTGACGTCACGGTCGGCGGCGTTGACCAAAGCCTCACGGATGCGCGGTATGTTGTAGACGGCGTAGCTGACTATGACGATTCTTTTGGCAGCGGAGCTTATCAGTTGAAGCAGCGCCTGCTCCGTTCGCCTCAACGGGATGAGGCCGGCTTCCGGCCCGGTCCACACAATCTCAACCGATTGATCTTCGCGATGTGATTTTTCGACTTCGGCCGCCGCCAGTAGAGCCGCGCAAACCGATTGCGGCGACATATCCGGGACCTCGTTTCGCCAGCGATCAAGGAAATTCGCGGCGAAGGTTCGGTAATTCGGATGCGAGATGTTCTGTATGATTCGAGACTTCGAAGCGGGCCAGTCATCTGTGTCACAGGCCCCGATCGAATTCGCGAGCATTTGTACGAAAGTCAGCGGCAGTTTTCTGGCCATATTGCCGGCCTCGACCACGATCACCGATAGACCGTTTTTCATCGCTATTTATCTCCCGAAGGCAGAAAAGAGCTCGGCGTCCCGTAATAAGTCAGGATCAGTCTGTCTCTGGCTCGCGTCGCCGCATGGATTGATGTCAAAGACGCGACCGGCGGCCCAGGTCATCGCTTCGTCGTGGTTATCTACCCATACCAGCACATACACGTCACCTTCGTCCGGGTGCAGAATGACGGCCCTGTATCTTTGACCGATCCGAACCGTGCGCACCTTCGGGTCTTTAACGTCATGAATCTTTTCGTAATTGATCGACGCGGATGTGGGGTCATTTTTGAACTTCTCGGTGAACTCACGCACCCTCTTCTGCTCCGAACGAGGGATGCGGGCATAGGCGTCGAGGAAATCATCGGCAATGGCAACAGTCGGCATAGGGGGATACTCCAGAAATTCTCGCGCTCACGGCAATAAAATCAGAGTTCGAATTTCATCCTGTTTCTTCTTCAACTCCGTCGCATCAAAGACCGTCCAGCCGCGCGATTCGAACGCGGCTTTCCTGTCAAATTCTTCCGTCAGCAGAGCAGCAACTTTATTATCCGGCCACGCGAGTTCTGCGGCGGCGCAGACGCGATTGCGTTCATCCATCAATTCATAACCAACGATCGGCAAGGGCAGGCCACTCTCTACCCACTGCTGAACGAAGTCCTGACATCTCTCGTCGCAGTATTCGAGAACCTCGGCGACCTCCGGGGAAACGAGTTTTGGCCGTGGCGGAGACAACAATTCATCCGTTCGAGCGACGACAATCGTTTCCGGCGGCGCTTCGGCGAAGCCTTGGAAGAATGCGTAATCTGCGCGTTCGACCGTCGAAACCAGCACGGAGCGATCGAGATATTTATTTCCGCGCTCGCAGGATGTCTCCGGCAAAAAGAGACATGCGTGGCAGGCCGAGCCATGCAAGGTGTCGCCGATGGGGCGATGTTCAGCGCAGAGCGGGTCCGAGGCGCACAAACGCATCTCTTCCAGCGCCTGATCCAGATGCCTTGCCAGCGTCTTCGGATCGCCCAAACTCACCAGGCCGCCAAGCGTCCCTTCGCTGTCCGGCGCCGCGGTGTAAAGCAGAATCCCGGCCATCGGTTCTTTATCGCCGCCGGCCTGCCGCGAGTAGATGCGCTCGCGGATGCTGGCAGTCGTGTAGCCGCATTCCAGCGAGAATTGACGAATCAACGCATGAGCCAGCGAGTGCAGCAACACATAACGCATCGCCGGATAGTTTGATTCCGGCGTCAAACCGCGGCTCTTTCGAAATCGCTTGTGCGCATTGAAGAAATCCCCGTCGAGGGATTTCACATTCTTCAGCCAGGATTGAATCGCATCTTCCGAGAAATGCAGAAAGACGCCTTCGCCGCGTACGTCCGATGTCGGAGCCCATCGCGGCGCCGAGCGGCTCAGGGGAGATCTTCTCTCGCCGGGTAATTCGGTGATCTCGCTGTAATCGCCGGGCGATTCGATGCGCGTGAATCCGATCAGCGATTGAACCTCGCGCAGCCGCTCGGCCAATACCACTTTGCGCAAAACCTGCGCGTAGCTTTCAGGCGGTCTGACTACTTTCAATTTGAAGTCGCGGCTGTTCAGCTTCGGATCGGGATTTGAAAAGACCTTCCATTCGGGCTCGCGCAGGTCGGTCGCTTCTTCTTCATCCTGGGATGCGCTGTTCTTGTTCTTCTCCACGGCCTCCCAGACCTGATCGTCCGTATAGGCAGCGAGACCCCGCAACAACTTCCGCTTGAGTTTCACTTCGCGCGCGCTCTCGCACTCTTCGAGCTCGGACCAATTCTGCTCCACCAATTGCCCGAGTTTGTCTGTTGTCGTCGGGATAGAGAGCGCCGACAACATAATTCCAAACCAGCTGTTCGACGCGCCCAGCAGAATTCCCCGTTGATCCTCCTTGCATTCTTCTTCGTTGAACTTCCGCAGATGAGGCCAGCGTCCGCGACAATGCGGCAATTGCGCTTTACCTTCCGTGCCGAATGCATCGCTCATGCGTCGCTTCCTGTCGCACTTGACGCACTGAGCTTGAATATCAGCAACCTCGCCCGACGCGCCGAGTTCATACAAACGCAGCTCGTACCGGCAATCGGTCTTCCCCTTATGCACATACTCCACCCAGGGAAAATCATCCAGGTGGCCGTTCGCGCAGGCGACCAGGAATCGAGCAGGGACCGCCGTTGGGGGCTTGCCGGGCTTCTTGCAGTTTCGATGGACGTAGCGGCTGTGATCCCTGCGGTAAGGATCGAGTTTCAATTCGAAAAGACCTGATTGAATCGGAGCCAGCAACCGGCAATATGGGCACAGCAGCCATCTGGGAAACGGAGCGACAGGGACGCCTATGTTGGCTGTATCGTCGAAAGGATTGGACTGCGGACCTGTCGAGTCGTGCGTGACCGGCGGAGTCAGCAATTTGACCACCTGTGATCCCAGCTCACGCTGAACGGCGCGCAGCAATCGCGGCTCGTTGATTTCGCTCGCGCCCTGCTCGACCGGCCAATCATCCAATCCCATGACCATCACCGACAGGTTCGGCAATTCGACGATCGATCCCACGCCGAAGGTGTGCAGCAACTGGCTGGGCCTCAGGTCTCCTACTTTTCTCTTCTCTTTAACGACGTCACTCATTCGGTCTCCTCACTGTCCGAGCCGGTATCTTCACTAACCGCAACTTCAAAATTCGAGTCTTCATCCAGCCCGCCGTCGTGGAAGATCAATCCGACCATCGGCTCCACGTCGCGCAGTGAATTCAGACAAGTGAAATCGTCCCACGGGTCCAGACCGGGCCTATGCAGCAGGCCCACTGTCACGCCGTCGCGCTCGTCGTCGTAGCCCAACACTCGGCCGCCGGCGTTTTTCTGCGCTTCCGCCTGCCATTGATCCAGCCGTTCGTTCAGTTCGGCTTGAACCAGTTGTTCTATCTCGTTTCCATTGCCGACCAACTGCGCGCGGCGCGTGATGATCTCGACGGCTTCTTTGACGCGCGGATGATTTCGGTCGATCAAGCCGGCGTTCTTATTGGGATTGAATTCCGCGTCCTGCAATCGCACGCAGGAAACCAGCAGCGCCGTCAGCCCGCGGCTGATCGCGCCCAGCGCGAACGGCGTCACCGAGAGAGCCTCTACGTGTTTGTAAAACGTCGCGTGGTAATGTTCGAAGCTTTCGTAATGCGACAGGTCGCGCGGCCGCGCCCAGTTGAAGACCGTTACGACCAACCCCGGGAATTTACGTCCGACGCGGCTCGTCGATTGAATGTATTCGGCTGTGGTTTTGGGCTGGCCTCCGACCACCATCAACCCTAGCCTCTGCACGTCCACGCCGACCGAAACCATGTTCGTAGCCAGCAACACGTCCAGTGGCCTCTTCGGCAAATCCTTAAGCGCGGGGCCGCCCTGCTTCTGCAATTCCCTGCGGCGAGCTTCCACTTCCGGATCGAAAGCGACTTCCAGATGATCCAGCGTTTCGGGGATGTCGGTCGAATCCTTGCGCGATGTCAATTCGTCTACGATGTAGATCGAACGCTTCGACAGGCCGCGCTTATCCATTTTGCCGAGCCGGGCTCGCACGTCGTCGTCAACCAGCCGCCGCATCCCGCCCAGTTCGCGCATCGAATTGAAATATCCGATCAGCGTCATCCAGGGATCGACTTCCCGGCCGTATCCGTTCTTTTCATAAAGCGTCTGCGCCGCCGAAAGCAGCGCGACGTAAACGCGTATGAGCGCGACTTTCAACCGCCGCCCCGACGCGCATATGCCGATGTAGCGCCTTCCCGGCGTGTCTTCGGCAGGCTGGCGCTGGCGCGAAAAGAAGTTGTCCTGTACATCCAGACCCTGCGGCGGGAAGATATTCACCTTGCGCAAAAAGGTCGCGTGGACCTGATCTCCCGCCTTGCGTATCGTAGCGGTAGAAGCGATCACCTTAGGCCTGACCGTTTTTCCGTTCACTTCCCACGAACAAAGCTTGTCCACGGCCGTTTCATATAAGCCGACAAGCGTTCCAAGAGGCCCGCTGATCAGGTGCAATTCGTCCTGAATAATCAGATCGGGCGGACGAAGTTTTGAATGAGGTTTGGACTTCGCGGCCGGCAGATTGGCGCGCCTGGGATGTGAATCGGCGTCTTCTATTTCCGGCGAGCGGAATCCGTGACGGTCGCAATACGAATCGACCTGGCCGAAGAGCATCTGGACCTTGCCGTTCCAGGGCATCTGCGCGAATTTGTCCACCGTGGCGATCAGCAGTGTTGGAAGCCTCCGGTATATTTCCTCATCCACCACCAGAATAGGAATTCCTTCCTGCGGCGATTTCTTCGCGCTGAATTCGCATCGCCCCAGCGTGTCTCCGCAAAATGTCAGCGTGCGGCATCGCCCTTTCGAATAGCTTTCGACCTTGATGTCGCGGCCGGGATCTATCTTCGATCCGCACCACGGACAATTGGTCAATTGCGCCGGTGAACCGCTCAATTTGGCGCCGCGAAACCCGCCCTGCCCGTGCGCCATCTGAATCGCCTCGTCGGCCTGATCGGTAGTGTTCGGCGTCGTCTTCTGGCCCACCCACAGGCCTATGCGGAAAGGCTCGGTTCCCCACTTCTTCGGATCGGCGCGCCGTATCACTTCGCAGGCGCAAACCAGCGCCGTCGCGCGCTGAAATTGTTGTATGGTCAGGAGCCGCAGCGTGTATCGCATCAATACCGCGATGCCTTGCTGGCCGGACCGTCCCTCGATATCTCCCTGCAGACGCCGCAGTCCCATCGTGTAAGCCGACAGCCCCAGATAGGCTTCGGTCTTTCCGCCGCCCGTCGGAAACCACAGCAGATCGGCCACCGCTTCCATCTCGCCGGTGCGGTCGATGTGGTCGAACCGTGTGACGCCCGGCAGGTTCAACAGGACGAACGCCAACTGGAACGGATACCACGATCGATTCCGCGCCACATCGATTTCTTTGAAATCAGCCGTTTCGCCGCGCCTGCGCTTCAACGCGTAAATAGAACGAATTCGCTGCTGCCACATCGCCAGGTTGGCGAATCGGAACGCATCGGCCGCCTGTTCGTCGGAACCGATCAGCTTCAAACCTTCTTCTATTCTCTTCAGCGCCGTGCGACACCTGGCAAGCGCGGCTTTGCCCGCTTCCTGATGCGGATTCATTTCGGGCGTGGCAAGTTCCGCTTCGCGCTCCGCAATCCAGTCTTCATAGGCTACGATCAGCGGGCGCAACTTCTGTTCGAATTCTTCGGTCTTCGTCTCGCCGAGTTCTTTCATGTCCAGGGCCGTTCCGGCCAGCTTCGGAATTTCCGAGACGGTCGGCGGCGTGCTTTTTGGGACTTCGTAAGCGGGAACGACGCGGGTCGAAATACGCAGGGCGCGGTCGTAAACGCCTTCGGGGCGTTCAGCATGAATGCTGACGTTGTGGCCCATGCCGAATTGAACGTGATTGCGATAGAGCATCGCCAGTTCCCTGTCCTCGGCATAAACGACAGGATCGCTCTTGCCAGGTTCGCGGTTTGTCGAATGCGGGTGAAAAATCGGCTTGCCATCGGGCGATTGCACGACCAATTCCGGCTGGAAAAGCCATGCCTGGTCGCGCAACTTCTTCGGCTCGTCCTGCCCGTTGACCAGAAACAGCGTCACTATCCAGTAATGATCGCGGCGGCGTATGATGCCCTGAACTTCCACCTGTTCAAACTCGCTGTCGGGAATCCATCTGACCTTGCCGGCCTTCAGCGGTATCGGCTTCGAGACGCCTTCGCGCTTACTGCGTTTCCAGACCAGCCGCCTATTTCCGGCATCAGTCGTCAATGTTTCGCTGTGGGTTCGCGCGTAATGGCCCCAGCGCGCGACGATCTGAAACTCCGTCGCTTCGGGGTCAACGCAAAAGGTCATCCCGAAAGACGATGGGAACATCGTTTTGGCTGTCGGCCCGCTGTATTCGGCGCCGCCATCTTCAATCGCGCCGGCTCCGCCTACCGGCAATTCGTCGAACTGTTCCGGCGAAAGGTTCTGGCGCGTGGGCGCGAGCATCCCGACCAGATAACGGTCGCGCACGCTCTGCTCGGTGATCTCTTCGAGCGGACCGCCTGCGGGACCAAGCAGGTCGTTCAACACCAGTTCTTCCAGTTCGGCGCGAATCCGCATCGATGAGGGAATGCTTTGTAACAAGTTAGTCATGGCGGTTTTTCAGGAACGAAAGCGAATAATGCAAGCTCACCGCAGAGACGCAGAGATCGCGGAGAAAGCGCAGAGGATAAATGATTTCTCTTCTCTCTCGCGTCGCCTCTGCGGCCTCTGCGCCTCTGCGGTGATCCGGTCTTCATAACACAAAATCATTGATTCCAGCAGCCTTTACCTTCCGGCGATGCTTTCGATCTGTTCAATGTATTCTTTGGGCAATTCATGCTCCTTCGCGCCGTCGAGAATACGTTTGAGATAGTCATCGCTGGGACGGGTCTCCGGAATAACTTTCACCGCGACATAAGCGATCGCCTTGAAGACTTTGCCGTCGTCCGCGATCACTTCAACCCACTTGCGATCGTAGTGCTTGGGATAGCCCTCCCAGCCGTCCAATTCCTTTATCGCGTCCGAGTCGCAAAGATAGACCGCTCCCCACACTCGATCTCCCTTGCTGGGAATTATGTTCGCGCAAGCCTTGCCATTCCGGGCTTCCTTATTGAAAGCCAGCCGGTAATCCGGAAGATGACAGCGAACAGACTGACGTTTTCTGAACGTG
>DASUFM010000277.1:0-4883 GCA_036274535.1 Blastocatellia bacterium | reverse complement strand
TCTTACGCGCAGGCTCCGGCGCCGAAATTCACGGCCGACCCTTTCAGTCTGGGCGTCGCTTCCGGCGATCCATTGCCTGACGGCGTGGTGTTATGGACGCGGCTCGCGCCCGATCCTCTCAATAGAGGCGGCATGCCTGCGCAGTCCGTAACAGTCAAATGGGAGGTCGCCGCGGACGATCAAATGAAGGAGATCGTCCGGCGGGGATCCGCCGTGGCGTCCGCTGAATTGGGGCATTCAGTTCATGTAGAAGTTCAGGGATTGAAGCCTGCGCGATGGTATTGGTATCGCTTCATGGCCGGCGACGCCGTCAGTCCGGTGGGCAGGACGCGCACCGCGCCGGCCCTGGGCGCGAGGCTGGACCGACTGCGCTTCGCTTTCGCTTCGTGCCAGCATTACGAGACCGGGTTTTTCACCGCGTATAAACACATGGCGGAGGATGAGCTCGATCTGGTCGTACATCTGGGCGATTATATTTACGAGGGCGGGGCAATAGCCGACCGGACGCGCCTTCACAACAGCCGGGAAATCATCTCGCTGGATGATTATCGCAACAGATACGCGCTATACAAAACCGATCCGCATTTGAAGCTCGCGCACGAGGCCTTTCCCTGGATAGTCACCTGGGATGATCATGAAGTCGATAACAACTACGCCGGCGACGCCCCCGAAGATAAGCAATCGCGAGAGGCTTTTATGGAACGTCGCGCGCATGCCTATCAGGCTTACTATGAACACATGCCATTGCGGCGCGCGTCGCTGCCGCGTGGCGCCGACATGCGTTTGTATCGCCGCCTGCGATTCGGCGATCTCGCTGAATTCAACGTGCTGGACACTCGCCAATACCGCACCGACCAGCCTTGCGGCGACGGTAATAAAACGCTCTGTCCTGAAGCGCTCGAACTCAAGGGGACGATAATGGGCGCGGAGCAGGAGCGATGGTTGCTCAAGAACCTCAACGGATCGCAGGCGCTCTGGAACGTGGTGGCGCAGCAGGTGATGATGGCCAGATGGGATTCAGCGGCCGGAGCCGATAAGCGTCTGAGCATGGATAAATGGGCCGGTTATCAGGCGGAACTCAATCGCTTCCTGAATTTTTTGCGGGAACGCAAGCCGTCGAATCCCGTCGTGATCACCGGCGATATTCACTCGAACTGGGTAGCTGACCTCAAGGCCGATTTCGACAACCCCGCTTCGGCCGTCGTCGGAACCGAATTTGTCGGGACCTCTATCACATCCGGGGGCGACGGCATGGACATGCGTCCTGACGTCGAAAAACAGATGGGAGAGAATCCGCACATCAAATTCTATAACGGCCAGCGCGGCTACGTGCGTTGCGACGTCAATCCCAAGCGATGGCAATCCGACTATCGCGTCGTCGCCGTCGTGTCGAAACCGGATCAGCCGATCAACACCCGCGCCTCATTCGTGGTTGAGAACGGCAAGCCTGGGACAGTAAGCGCCTGAGAGTGTATAAACTGGCGAAGCTATTGATCGCTGTGGCGCTGCTGGCCTGCTACATCCCGGCGCGACGCGCGACGAAAGTCGATCCGATGGTTACACTTCGATCTGAGTAAAAAGGGCGTTGGCTTCTGCGCGTTTTCCAAAAGCCGCCGAATTTCCGATCAACATCACTGCGCAATTCTCAATGTTTTGAGGAACTATGCCTGGCTGGCAAAAAAAAAATCAGCCGGGCGAGAAACCTGAAACGGCCTGGCCTGAAACGTCACTTACAACCGTGCGGTTAACACGCAGAGCTGTAGACAAAGACCGTCGTAATCCATGGCGGGCGCAACGCGGACATCATCGAAACTTTTGGATCTTATAGAACCGCTTGCGCGTATTCCGCTCTGTTAATCACAGGTGAGGTCGGATTGTAACCAAACCGGTCCTCCTGAGTATTGCAACCGTGAAGCGCCGCGAGCGATTTGCCAACCACATGCCGGCTCATTCGTATTTGAATCGAGAACTGGAGCGCGGCGACTGGCGCCGGCGCCAAACACAATCCACGGAGACAAAATGGCGGATTTGAAGGAATCGCTTCGGCGACTCAGAAAAACACCCGGATTCACCACCACCGCGGTCATCACGCTAGCCTTGGGCATCGGCGCCACGACCGCGATCTTCACCCTCGTTCATCAGGTGATGCTCAAGTCTCTGCCGGTCACCAAGCCCGAAGAACTCTGGCGCGTGGGCGACAAAATCCGCTGCTGCAACTGGGGCGGGTACACGCAGGATAGCGATGGCAATTTTTCGCTCTTCTCTTATGAAGCCTACAAGCATTTCCGCGACAACACGCCCGAGTTCACCGACCTCGCCGCGCTGCAAGCCGGCAATGCGCCACTCGGCGTACGCCGCGCAGGATTGCAGGGGCCTGTAGACACGCGCAATGGCCAATACGTCTCCGGCAATTTCTTCCGCACCCTCGGCGTCAATCCCTGGATCGGCCGCCTGATGACCGACTCCGACGATCAGCCCGGCGCGCTTCCCGTCGCCGTCATGAGCTATCACATCTGGAGCGATAAATACGCCTCCGATCCCTCGGTTGTGGGCGCCGGTTTTCAGATCAACGGCCATCTCTTTACCGTGATCGGCGTTGCGCCGCCCGGCTTTTACGGCGCCAAGCTCGCCGGCGGGGGCATGCCCGATATCTGGCTTCCAACCAACACCGAGCCGCTGCTCGGTGGCGAAGCCCAGCGCCTCAAACGCCCCAATACGAACTGGCTCGACATCATCGGCCGCGTACGCCCCGGCGTGAATCCCGTGTCGCTCGAAGCCAAACTGCGCGTCGAACTCCAAAACTGGCTCGCGAGCCATGAGTCCGACATGGAGCCCGGCGAAAAGCAGACATGGCGTCAGCAGACCCTGCATCTCATTCCCGGCGGCGCCGGTGTCGCAGCCATGCGTGACCAATACGAGGATGGATTGAAGCTGCTGCTCATCGCAGCCGGCTGTGTGCTGCTTGTCGCCTGCGGCAATCTCGCCAATCTCATGCTCGCCCGCGGCTTGAAGGAGCGCACGCAAACGTCTCTGCGCGTCGCTCTCGGCGCGTCGCGCAGCCGCCTGGTGCGCAAAGCGCTGGTTGAATCCATCCTGCTCGCCGTCATCGGCGGCATCCTCGGAATCGGAATCGCCTACGGAGGCAGTAAACTAATTCTCTATCTCGCGTTCCATAGCGGCGGCTCGATGAACAATATCCCGGTCGATGCGTCGCCCTCCTGGCCCGTTCTGCTCTTTACGCTCGCGGTCTCGGTGCTCACAGGAATAATTTTCGGTATCGCGCCCGCCTGGATGACTTCGCATGTCGATCCGGTCGAAGCTCTGCGCGGCAGCAATCGTTCCGTACGCGGCGGGAGCTCCATCGCGCAAAAATCGCTGGTCATAGCGCAAGCCGCGATGTCGCTCGTTCTGCTCTCCGCCGCCGCTCTGCTTGGCCAGAGCCTGCGCAATCTGGAGCGCCAGAATTTTGGCTTCGAAACGAAGGACCGCTATCTTGTCTCCATCAACCCAACGCTCGGCGGCTACAAGCCCGAGCAAATGGAACAGGTCTACCGCCGTATCGACGAGCGCCTCCTGAGCGTACCCGGAGTGCGCATGGTCGCTCCCGTTCTCTATGCGCCCATGAGCGGCGATAACTGGAGCGAGGGTATTCGTATCGCAGGCCGCCCCGAACCCGGGCCAAAGGAAAACACCGGCGCCAGTTGGGCCCGCGTCATGCCCGGCTTCTTTGAAACTATCGGCGCAAAAATCACGCAGGGCCGCTCCATCGAAGAGCAGGACACCGCCACGACTCGCCCGATCGCCGTCGTCAACGAAGCCTTCGTTCGACGCTTCTTCAAAGACCAGAGCCCGATCGGTCAGCGCTTCGGCATGAATCGCATTCAGTACGCCAACACATACGAAATCGTCGGCGTTGTGCGCGACATCCGCTACGTGCCCTGGAGTTACAAGGATCCTATCCGCCCGATGTACTGGTTGTCCGAAACGCAAAGCGTCAAATACGACGATCCGCGATTCACCACCGGCGACCTCTTCTCCCACTTCCTCTACAACATCGTCATCTGGGCCCCCGGCAATCCGCCCGCCATCGAAGTCGAGGTGCGCAAAGCGCTCGCCAGCATCGAACCCGACCTCGTGGTCTACGGCGTGAATCCGTACTCGAGAATTCTGGCCCGTGATTTTCGACAAGAGAACATGATCGCCACCCTCACCATGCTCTTCGGCGCGCTCGGCCTTGTTCTCGCCGCGGTGGGCCTGTACGGCGTGATGGCCTACACCGTCGAACAGCGTACGCACGAGATTGGCGTGCGTATGGCGCTCGGCGCCGATCGCGCTAAAGTGGTCCGCATGGTCCTTCGCGGCGCCTTCTTCCAGATAGGGATTGGACTCGGACTCGGCATCCCGCTCGCCATCGTCGCCGGCCGGCTCATGACGAATCAACTCTTCGGCGTCTCTCCGTGGGATCCGCTCATGCTCACAGTCGCTTCATTATTACTCTGCGCCGCCGCGCTGCTGGCGTCGTGGATTCCGGCCGCGCGCGCAGCGAGCGTCGACCCTATGGTCGCGCTACGCGCCGAATAGGTTGTCCGGATCAGTACCGCGAGCGGTAGCGAGCGATTGTTGACAAAGGCGCCGCTCGCTACCGCTCGCGGTACTGACTCGACGCCTCAATCTCAGTTTGACAATGTAAGTTTTGGATCGAACACGATTGCGCTTTTGCGCATAAAAAAGGTTGGGAAAGCTGAGTCTCAATAAACCAACCCGGGATTTTCGGGCGTTCTCTGCGAGTTTCAAAAGCATCGCTATCACAGGATAATCAAAGGAACCACGGATTTTCCATAACAATCAGTCGCGTCTGCGAACGTCCGTGGTTCCTGTTCTGA
>DASUFM010000276.1:0-4140 GCA_036274535.1 Blastocatellia bacterium | reverse complement strand
GTCTTACGAACCCACGACGTTTTTAGCAAAGCGATGGCTTCATCTGAGCAATACGCTGCAAAAGCGCGCGCATACGCGCGTTCTTTATTTTGGGCCGGATTTGAAAGGGAATCGAAACGTAAAGCGTGGCCCCGTCGTTTTCAGGGGTAAGCGCAGATTGGAGGCGTTCGAAGATTGGCTGGCGCAGATTGGCGCCGCCGGTCAGGCAAGGTCTGGCGCGGACAGTTTGAGAGACAAAGCGGAATTCGAAGGATAATAGATGAAGAGTGAATCCATACTTGATTTGAAGCAGGAGGATTTCGAGATCCTCGAAGACGGCGTCCCGCAGGAGATCGCCAAAGTGTTCTTTCACTCCGTCGTGAGGGAGATTTACCTGAGAAAGAATTTCAAGAACGTCGCTCAAACAGGCGGGGGAGGCCTTTTCTATAGTTCAGTTACCTCTCCTTCTCCGCTCTTACGTTGCGAGCGTGAGGTCAGGATAGCGATGAAAAATACATTCGTCAAGCCGAATGTGACTTGTGATATAATATCTCCGTTATGAGAAGAGCCAATAGAAAATTCGACCTTGAAAAATTCTTCGTGGCGCTTTCCGACCGCAACCGCCTGCGGCTGATCAATCTCATGGATGATGATGAAGTCTGCGTGTGCTTCTTCGTCGAAATTCTGAAGATGCCGCAGCCGAGGGTCTCCCGGCATCTCGCTTATCTGCGACGGGCGGGCATCGTGGAGGCTAGAAGAGAAGGGAAATGGATGCATTACCGGATCGTCCCTCCGCCAGAAGAGGGCGCCGCTCGCATTTTTCAGGAGGTGCGCGAATATCTAGCCGCCGACCCCGATATGAGGCAGGACCGCGCGCGTCTGGTCAAAGTTTGCTGTGCGCCTGCGCTCCCCGTGCAGTTACAGGGCGCGCCGCTCCCCGCAAGACTGCTGGCTTCATTGGCCGACTCGGCCCAATAGGGATTCGAAGCAAATGGAATCGTTGGATCAAATCTGGCGTAATTATCACAGCGAGTTGTTAAGCTTCATTCGACGGCGCATCGCCGCCGCCGATCTGGCCGAGGACATTCTGCAGGACATGTTCGTCAAAGCCCATTCACGGATGGATACGCCAAGTTCGATATACAGAACCCGCCGCTTAACCTTGCGCTGAACGAAATCACATCAATGAACGCGGCGCTCTCTCACACCTGGGCATTCAAGTAGCCTCGACTGACGATGTCTTTGCAGTACGATTGCGGTGGGCGGATGCGGGGCTGATTACCCGAGATGAAATGCAGACCAATTGCTGCTACACGATCCAAGACAAAACCTGAGTAACTGACCCGGACGGCAACGAGTGGGAAGTCTTCGTCGTGCTCGAAGACAATCTTCCGGAGACCGATCAGGCGATAGGTTGTTGCGCGCCGACAGTGTCGCCTGCGGCCAATTACCAGAAGGTCCAGTTCGAAGATGAGCAAATTCGCGTCACGCGGCTGCTTTGCGCTCCGGGGAAGGGGCTTGATATTCCAGCGGGCGCTTCCGGTCCTGCGTTGCTGATCGCTCTCGCCCCGGCGCGTCTTGGCGTGATCGGGCTGAATGGCAAATCGTCGAAACTAAATCTTGGCCTTGGACAAACGGGCTGGCAGCCTGCGGGTAAGCCGGCGCAACTCGAAAGCCAGGGCGGCGCGCCTGCCGAACTGCTCCGGTTCGAATTCAAGACTAGACCGTCAGGCGAGCCGGTCGGAAATCCGAAGGCGCACGAACATTCGCACGAGTAAAAAGGAGAACACTGCGTCGCAGGCGCCCCTGATCCAGAGGGGCGCCTCGCGTAGTCTTAGCAATCGGTTGATCATTCCGAGTCGGAATCCGGCCAAACACAATCGATGGACCGCCGGTCGCCGCGACGGATCAGGCTCAGCCTGTCGCAGGATTTCGTGTGTAACCGGAGCGGTATCGCCTTCGCCGAAAAAGATAAACTTCAACACGTACCAGAGTGGATTGCCTTCAGTCCAACCAAAATAAACGTGCGGAATTTGTCCCGTTCGATAACACCAGTACGCCGGTCGCGTAAGCGCCTCCTTGGCTGAGGCGCCGGCGAACCAGAGGATTGCAATCGTGCTTAAATCATAGATCGTGCCGATCCGTCGAATAAGCGACTCTCTCGCTGGAACGTCAGAACATCGGGTGCGGGCATCGACATCGGCCTCTGACTGATCTTCGGGATTTTTTCCTTGATCAAAACCAGCTTGTCGGGTTCTTTATACGGCAGGGGGCGCAGCAAGACTCCATTCACGACGCTGAACATGGCCGTCGTGGCCCCTATTCCCATGGCCAGCGTTATCAGCGAAACAGTCGTGAATCCAGGGGGCTTTATCAACATTCTGAGCCCGAATCGCAGATCGCGTAATAATGTTTCCATCTCGCCGCCTTTCCTTTCTCTGGGTCTCGCATATGCGATTTCGCCCCGAAGGGCAGGACCGATTGAACGAATGACCTGCCGCCAGTACCAAAGCCTTGCTTTCCTGACACCCAAGTCGGGCAAAATCACGGCGTAGTACTCTTCTGTCAAATCGCCGCGAATACAATTGTATGGCTTTGCCGGCAAGGTCAGATATAAAAGAAGATCAGCGAGGATTGGCGGTTTGAGTTCTGATCGTTTCATATTGCCTCGCGGGGAAAGCCCCTGTTCGCGTCCATACTCAATGCGGTCGAAATATAATCAACTATTCGGCGTCCGCGCGCAGGCGCCCGGAAGATGACGCTAAGTCTGCGGCGTCAAATCCCCGTCGTTCTCCAGACCTTCCCACATACTCCTCAACATTTCTCGCGACCTACGTATTGCGGCCGCCCCCTCCGGTTCGAGCTAGATTGATGCAAAGCATTTTCGTTTCTCTTTAGCTTCGTGTGAGATTTTAGATCATCTCCGAAAAAACTCTGGTATCGATTCTCCCTTTGACATTCTAGGGAGACGGGGAGATCATCTTTCCTAGCTGTTCTAGGGAAGATGGCTTTTCAGGAGAAACGTAATGACGAGTAAACAGAAGGCAGACCTGCTCCAGGGCACGCTTGACTTGCTGATTCTCAAAGCGCTCAGCTTAGGGCCGATGCACGGTTATGGCGTCGGCCAGCGCATCATGCAAATGGCTGAGGAACTGCTCAAAATTGAAGAAGGGTCGCTCTATCCTGCCCTCTACCGTCTTGAGGAGAAAGAGTGGATCAAGTCCGAATGGGGCATATCTGAGAACAACCGCCGCGCTCGCTTACCGGTTGGTAAACCTTGACGCCGGTTTTAACAGGGAGAATCTGCTAACGGCGCAACTCGCGCTGCCGCAGGCGACATATGGCTCTGATCAGCAGGTTGCCGCGTTTTACCAGCGACTCATCGAGGGGGTCCGCGGGGCCCCTGGAGTCGTATCGGCCACGGCGGTCAGCCCGCTGCCACTCAGTGGCACAGGCAGTTTCCTGGCATTTGTTATCGCCGGGCGTCCATCGACGGCGCCTGATGCGACGGGCGAGGCGAGTGTTTTGTCTGTCGGCGACCGGTACATCGAGACGATGGGGGTCCCGCTCCTGCTCGGACGCCCGCTCACTGAACAGGACAGCCAGGGCGGCCCAAAGGCGGCGCTGATCAATCAAACCTGTTCGCGTCGCTATTTTCGCGACCAGAATCCGATCGGGCAGCAGGTGACCTTTGACGGCCTGGACAACCCCCGCGCGCGATGGATCACCATCGTGGGCGTGGTCGCCGACGTCAAGCAGCATTATGCGATGGAGACAGAGGTTTTCCCGGCGATTTATGTCCCGCGAGCTTTGCCTTCGATGACGATCGTGGCTCGCGCCAGAGAGAACCCGCTCAGCCTGGTCTCAGCCCTGCGCAGTGAGGTCAAAAAGCTCGACCGGGACATTCCCGTCTACAACATACGAACAATGGATCAGGCGTTGGGATCCACCCTGGAACTGAAACGATTCACGATGTTCCTGGTGAGCATTTTCGCCGCCGTCGCGCTGGCGCTTGCCGCCGTGGGACTCTACGGCGTGATGTCATATGCGGTCAGTCAGCGCGCTCGCGAGATCGGCATACGAATGGCGTTGGGCGCGAGACGGAGCGATGTGATGATGATGGTGATCGGGCAGGGGCTCAAGCTTGTGGGCGCCGGTATC
>DASUFM010000275.1:0-3244 GCA_036274535.1 Blastocatellia bacterium | reverse complement strand
CAGGATAAGGAACCTTTTCAGGCGATTCGGGTTTACTGGGAACTCCCAGACAAAGAGGAGCAATGAGCGCGAGTAACGACAATTTGACTATAGACATCTTTCTTACCTCCCTCCTGGACAATGGAAATATGGTTGCCTGCTTTCTTTCGCGATAGAGATTGCCGGCGCGACTCCAGCAGAGTGACAGGGATGGGAGCCGCATGTCTTAAAGAAACCCTCAAAATCGGCCGAATGGCTTCCGAATGGCTTGCAAGCGAATTCTGAAGACCGCCGATACGCTTGTCATTGGTCATCGCCGTGAGAAATTGCCCAATGTTTATTGGGAGTTGACTGACCTGATCTCCTGCAATGACCAATGACAAACCTCGAGGCCGGCGCGGCTTCAGAACTGGAAGCGCGCCGCGAGCTGCAACTGCCGCGGCGGGCGCACGGATTGCACGCCGCCGAAGCCGGTCGGATTGCCGTTCTCCGAGGCAAGGTTGGTCGGCGCCGGATCGATCCGGCCCGTCGCCGAGTCGAATCCTTTCACTTCGAGCGTTGAGTTGACGTTGAAGTATTGCGTGTGATTGAGCGCATTAAAAGCGTCAAGCCTGATCTCCACCCCTACCTTTTCCTTGAACCGGAACCTCTTCGCGAGCGAGAGGTCGAAGCTGTTGATAGGCGCGCGGTAGAGGTAATTGCGTCCCGACTCGTAGCCCGTACTGCCGGGGCCGGGGATCGTGAATGCCGAGACATCGAACTGACGATAGGGATCGCTGCTCGATCCGCTGCCCGGATTCCTGAGCATGACGATGCGCGCGCCCTCGACGCTCTGCGTCCCGGTCAGCGTGTTGGCCGAGATGCCCGGGATCGTGAAGCCGACGCTATAGGGCTGTCCTGTGACGTAACGATACACCCCGGAAAATTGCCAGTTGTTGAGCGCGTAGCCGAGCGCCCGGCTTCCGGTGGCTTTCGGCAATTCCCATACCCAGTTGGCGTTGAAACTGTGCGGGCGGTCGAAATCGAGCGGACCGTAATTGGCGCGGCGCTGGTCGAGGTTGTGCGGCGCGCCGAAGCCCGCGACTCCCGGCAGGTCGTTGGTCTGCGTGCCGAGCGCCTTGCTCCATGTATAGTTCACGCCGAGCAGCAGCCCGTGGCTGAAGCGCCGGTTGAGCGAGGCCTGCAGCGAATGATAGTTAGAACTCGAAGCAGGCTCGATGTATTGGATCGGCCCGAAGCCTTGATAAGGCCGCAGGAAGTCTACGGGAAGCGCGCGCGCGCCCGGAATGGCGGCGGGCTGCGTCGAAGTCGGGTCCTGATTCTGCGGCAGATAGGCCGCGCCGTAAGCAGGGGCGTTGATGTTACGCTGTTGCAGCAGATGCTGTCCTGAT
This sequence comes from Blastocatellia bacterium, assembly GCA_036274535.1. Lineage (GTDB taxonomy): Bacteria > Acidobacteriota > Blastocatellia > RBC074 > RBC074 > JAJVID01. The sequence goes on along the minus strand of DASUFM010000275.1, from coordinate 1,874 downwards.
GTGCCGACATACGAAACGTCAAGGACCGACTCGAACGGCAGTTTGTACTGCGCGCCGAGATTGTAGGCGTAGGTTGTCGGGACCTTGCCCTCGTGATCGAACGCGGTCAATGTGGGCGGCGCGATCAGCGCGTCTCCCTTGCCGATGTCCTGCATCCGCCCAAAGAAAAGAGTCTGCTGGATGACCGTCGGCGGATTCTGCACCAGGTTGAAGACCGTGTTGCCCTGTGGACGGTCGTAGAAGACGCCGGCGCCACCGCGAACGACCAGCGATTGGTCTCCCCGGAGGTCGTAAGCGAAGCCGAAGCGTGGCGCGAAGTGGACACCGCGATTGCGGTAGACTCCACGCTCAATACCCTGGCCTGCCTGAAGCACGCCGTTAGTCAGTTTGCCTGTGTTCGGGACGATGCGTCCGATGTAGGACCCGCTTAAAGGCTGGTTATTGGAATCCACCGCGGGTTTGCCCGTGCGTGGATCAATCGGAACGCGGTCGGCGCCGCTGCATGGAGACGCGCCAAGACAACCAGGTCGGTAGAGCAGCGGCGCATCCGCCGCTTTGTACTGGTCTGGCAGGAAATTGGCTGTCTGCAGCGCCTCGTCATATTGCTGCTGGATCCAGTAAAACCGCATGCCGTAATCGAGCGTCAGCCGATTGGTCACCTTCCAGTTATCCTGCGCGTACCACTCGATGTTGTTGTAGCGGTACTTGCCGATGATGTAGTCCGACGCCTGAGTGAACTGGTTGTAGACGCCGACGGCTGCGTTGGCGAATCCGAAGCCCGTGTCAAGCGGATTTGAAGCGTCGTTGACGAAATTGTATTGGCCGTTGTTATTGGCGAAACTGCTCTGCGGCTTGAAGCTGTTCTGCCAGAAAACGCCGAACTTCAGATTGTGCGCCCCCTGGATCTTCGAGAGGCTTCCCGCCCAGTCGCGCGTAGTGTTGAAGTTGTAGAAGGGCGCGTTGTTCGAGCCGATGTTAGGGCCGTTGGCGATGCGCCCGCCGTTGAATACGAATTGTGGAGGCGAGTCGATCTGCACCGCGTTCGGGTAGAGCGTGGGCACGCCGGTCAGATTCAATCCCGTCCGGTTGAACTTTTCATTGACCGGCAGGATGTCAATGGAGTTATGGGTCTGGCCGAAAGTCACCTCCAGCACGGTCGTCGCGTTTAGCGACCCGGTGACGGTTCCGGAAACGGCGTAGCGGTTGTTCGGAAACTTGGCCGGATAATCCGGCAGGTTGGAGGCGAGCACGAATGAACCATAGGGGAAGGTCGGGCTTCTCTTGTAAAAGATGTATTTCCCGCTCGCCCGCCAGGAGTTGTTGATGTTCCAGTCGCCGCGATAAAGATCCTGGCGCTGTGGGTCGCTGGTCGGCTCCTCGGTCTGGTAGTTGAAGCCGACGCCGGTCGTATTGGGCAGCGGGTAGAGCTTCAGAATATTGAGGCCCGGCTGGTAGAGGCTTTTCTGCGGAATCCTGCCGATGACGCCGCCATCCTGGAAGCAACCGCTTGTGTTCGAAGCGTTGCACGGCAACCCCGTCGCGCTGTCCCGGATGTAAGGAAATGGATTGCCCGAGTTGTCCACGCTCTTTGAGAAGTCTCCAGCGCGTTCGAGCGCCGTGGGGACTGTCACTCGCACGGGGCCGGCGGGCGGCGTGAAACGCCTCTGATGCTCCTGATTGAAGAAGAAAAAGAGTTTCTCCTTGCTCTCGTTGAAGACTTTCGGAATCCAGACCGGCCCGCCGATGGTGTAACCGATGTCGCGCTGGTCGTCCTTCGGCTTCGGCGTAAAGTTCCTGGAATTACCCGCCGCGTCTTTGCTTGAGGTGTGATTGTTGATCCAGGTGTTGGCGTTCATCCCGTCGTGGCGGCGGAA
>DASUFM010000274.1:0-5002 GCA_036274535.1 Blastocatellia bacterium | reverse complement strand
TGCGCCAGCGACTGGTCGAAGCCGACCTGCCCGAGGAAACCCGGCAGGAAGCCGGGCGCGAGTTGTCGAGTATGGAAAAGCTGCCGTCGTCCGCGCCTGACTATCATGTCATCCGCGCTTATCTCGATCTGATCCTCGAATTGCCCTGGCGCAAGGCCACGGAAGCCGAGTTGGACCTTGCGCGCGCGCGGCGGACGCTGGACGAGGACCATTTCGATTTGAAAGAGGTCAAAGAAAGAATTCTCGAACACCTCGGCGTGCTCAAGCTCAATCCTTCGGCGAAAGCTCCGATCCTATGTCTGGTCGGTCCTCCGGGCGTCGGCAAGACCTCGCTAGGCCAATCAATCGCCCGCGCGATGGGCAGAAAGTTCGAGCGTCTCTCCCTGGGCGGGTTACATGACGAATCCGAATTGCGCGGTCACCGCCGCACCTACATCGGCGCGATGCCCGGAAGAATCATTCAAGGCGTCCGTCGCGCCGCGGTAAACAATCCAGTTCTGATGCTCGACGAGGTTGACAAGCTCGGGCGCGATTTTCACGGCGATCCGGCGGCGGCGCTGCTCGAAATTCTCGACCCCGAGCAGAACAAAACGTTCCGTGACAATTACCTCGATCTGCCGTTTGATCTGTCGAAGATCTTCTTCATCACGACGGCCAACACGCTGGAGACGGTCCCGCAGCCGCTGCTCGATCGGATGGAACTCCTGAGGCTGAGCGGTTACAGCGAGGAGGAAAAGATTATGATCGCGCGGCGATATCTGATTCCGCGCCAGTTGAAAGAGGCCGGGCTAACCGCTGAACAACTCGCGATCTCTGATGAAGCTCTGCGCCGCGTTATCTCGCGATACACGCGCGAAGCGGGCTTGCGCCAGCTCGAAAGGGCGATAGGAAGACTGACACGCAAAATCGCTTTGCGATTCGCCGAAGGCAAGACGGAAGCGGTCACGATCGATTCTGAAGACCTGGCCGAAATGCTGGGGCCGGAAAAATTCTTCCCCGAGCAGGCGCGAAAACAATTACCGCCGGGCGTGGCGACGGGACTGGCCTGGACCGAAGCGGGCGGCGACGTGCTTTATGTAGAAGCCACGCTGCTGCCCGAAGGCAGATCACTGATTATCACGGGTCAACTCGGGGAAGTGATGCAGGAATCGGCCAAGGCCGCGCAGAGTTACATATGGTCGCACGCCGATGAACTCGGCATCGACCGTTCGCTCTTCAGTGGATCGGGCGCGCACATACACGTCCCGGCGGGGGCGATCCCGAAAGACGGCCCGTCGGCGGGCGTGACGATGGCGGCCGCGCTCGCTTCGCTCTATGCGAAGACGCCCGCGCGAAGCGACACGGCGATGACGGGCGAAATCACTCTGACCGGCCTGGTCCTGCCGATCGGCGGAGTAAAGGAGAAGGTACTGGCCGCGCGACGCGCAGGACTGCGCCGCGTGATCCTTCCTAAGGAGAATGAAAAAGATTTGCGCGAGCTTCCGGACAACGTACGCGAGGCGATGGAATTCATCTTTGTCGAGCGAGTCGAGGACGCGCTCTCCGCCGCCGTCCCGGGGCTGGTCGAGCGGATGAGCGCGCGTATAGCGGCTTAGCTGAGCGCCTTTCCTTTTGTTCGCGCGCCGTCAATGCGCCTCCATCACAGGTCACGAGCGTGCGAAAGCGCTCCTATAGTTAAAATGAAGCAACCAATCATCAAATTTGAGCCAGTTCATTGGTGGATACTTGCGATCGCCTTATTGGTCGGCGCAGCGATCTTTTTCGCGCTTCACATGCACGCTTACTGAGCGGCGTATCAGCAAGAATGATCTGCGCGGGCGCGTCAGCATTCTCCATCTTCGTCTACGCAACTATTGAGAATCAGGTAAGTTGGTTCACAAACTTCGAGCCGAGGATGAACAACGATTGGCGCAGACCTTTTTCAACGCGGAGGCGCGGAGCGCGCAGAGCCTGCGCAGAGTGACTCCGCGCTCCCTCTGCGTTCTCCGCGCCTCGGCGGTGAATGGAATGGCATTGTCAATCAACCAGATTTGTAAACTTTCTTTTCTGAACCTCAATAAGAGGGCGCTTCCGACATTGGAAAGGCGGCTTCGCTCGCTGAGGCACGCTCCTTGCAGTCTTTAATCAAGGAGATGAAAGATGATTAGCGAAATTGGCTACAGAGAGGCGCGAGAATTACTGCTTAACCAGAACATCGGACGTTTAGGATGTTGTCACCATGACATGCCTTACGTCGTCCCGGTCAATTACTTCTTCGACGGCGAGGACATCTACATCCACTCGATGCCCGGACGCAAAATACAAACCATGCGCGCCAACCCATACGTTTGCCTTCAGGTGGATGAGATCAAAGACACTTTCAACTGGCTCAGCGTAATCGCCTTCGGCCGGTTCGAGGAGGTGCTCTACGATACGGCCGAGCGGGATCGAATAATGGCCGCGATGTTCCAGAGGTTCCCACACTTGACGCCGGTCGAATCGAAAGCCAGGGAGGGATTGTCGGATGTGATATTTTTTCGCATTCGCATCGAACGGATCACCGGAGTCAGCGAACATCGGTCGTGATCAACGCATAGACTTCGAGGCCATCCTTGCCCAGCTTCAGGGCCCAGCTTCAGGGCCCAGCTTCAGGGCGTTGGCCGCCATCGCTTCGATCACGCGCATTTTTCCGGCTCTTGCAATAATCGATCCACCGCGGCTAGGAACAGGCCGCCACGATGCCCGTCACTAGCGCGATGATCGGCCGCAAGCGTCGTGGTCATCACCTGCCGCGCGCCGATCATCCCGTTTACGGCCCACGGGCGCTCCAAGACTTTACCGAATCCCACGATCGCGACTTGCGGGGGATAAATGACGCCGAAGACCGTCTCTACGCCTTGCTCCCCCAAACTGGTGATCGTGATCGTCGGGTCGGTCAGCTCGGAACTGCGCAGGCGAAGAGTCCGTGCGCGCTGCGTCAAATCACGGAGTTTTTTCATTAATTCGTCGAGGCTCCGTTTGTCAGCGTCGTGTAATGCCGGGGCGATCAGGCCACCTCCGCGCAACGCGATCGCCATCCCGACGTGAATCTCTTTGCTTGGAACCGCGCGCCCATCTTTGCAGAAACCGTTCAACTCGGGGACTTCATGCAATGCAAGCGCGACGGCTTTGACGAGCAGCGCGCCCAGAAGTAGCCGCTCCTCGACGGTGCGCTTCCGGTTTTCCTCGGCGAGCCACGCGATTGCGCGGCTCATGTCAATCGTCGCGCTCAGGTAGTAATGCGGGATCTCACGCTTCGATCTGGCCATCGCCGCTGCGATGGCCTGTCGCATTCGTGCGGCGCGGTCAGCCATGTCCTCCGGCTGAATAGGCGGCTGAATAGGCGGCTGAATGGGCGACTGAATGGGCGGCTGAATGGGCGGCGCGACCCGCGGCGCGGCGCCCTTTGTGGCGGTGGCTCTTTCGATGTCCTCTTGCGTGATCCTTCCCCCCGGCCCAGTGCCCGTAACGGTCGCCGGGTCTATTCCCAATTTGGCGGCCAACTTCTTCGCGACGGGGGAAATTTTCAGCCGCGCAGGCGTCGTGATTGCGGGAATTGGCCCCGCAGGCGCAGCCCCTGGCTTCTCCCTGGGGCGTTCGGCTTTGCGAGCCTCCATTCCTTCTTCACGAATGACTGCGAGCACAGTCCCGACCGGAACCTTGTCGCCGGGGTTGATCAGGAGCTTTTCGACCACGCCGGTGGCGAAACACTCGACCTCGATCAATCCCTTGTCGGTGTCAATCTCGGCGATGATCTCTCCGCGTTCGATCCTGTCGCCTGGCTTTTTCATCCAGGCGATGAGCCTTCCGGCCTCCATATCCGCGCCGAGCGCCGGCATCACGAATTCGGCCATAACTCACATCATCTCCCGTACAGCTTTTATGATCTTGTCCGCCTGAGGCAGCGCGGAGTCTTCAAGGTGTTTCGGGTAAGGCATCGGGGCCTCCTCGCCGCACACGCGCGCGACGGGCGCGTCGAGTTCGTCGAAGGCGCCCTCCATGATCTGTGCGCTGATTTCAGCGGCGAAGCTTCCCGTTCGCCACGCCTCGTCAATAATCACGGCGCGATGAGTCTTTGCGACCGAGGTCAGAATCGTCAGCGTATCCAAGGGCCTCAACACGCGCAGATTAATCACTTCGGCTTCGACGCCTTCCTTCGCCAGCGTTTCGGCCGCCTCAATCGCTTTGCCGAGCGACCCGCCGTAAGTGATCAGGCTCACGTCGCGTCCCTCGCGGCGAATGGCGCAGTGGCTGATGTCCGCCGGTCCGGCCGCTTCGTCAACCTCGCCCTCCATCGGATAGAGCATCGCGTGTTCGAAGATGAACACGGGGTCGGGTTCGCCGAGCGCGGCGGCAAGCATCCACCGCGCGTCGCTCACAGTCGCCGGCGTCAGGACTTTAATGCCCGGAATGTGCGCGTACCAGCCTTCGAGGCTGTGCGAGTGTTGCGCCGCGAGTTGTCGCCCGCCGCCGGTCGCCATCCGGACGATCAGGGGCACACTGAATTGGCCGCCCGACATATGCCGGAGCGTCGCCGCGTTGTTGACCACCTGATCCAGCGCGAGCAGGCTGAAGTTGACGGTCATCACTTCGACGATGGGGCGCATTCCTCCCAACGCCGCGCCGATGCCCGCGCCGACGAAGGTCGATTCCGACAGCGGCGTATCGCGCACTCGCTCTTCGCCGAATTCTTCAAGCAGCCCTTTGCTGCACGCATATGCGCCGCCATAACGCCCAACGTCTTCTCCCATCAGGAAAACGCGCGGATCGCTTTGCAACGCTTCACGCAGCGCCGATCGGACCGCTTCGCGATAGGTCATTCTGGTCATATGGATCATTAGTTGCGAAACATTATCCTGATGTTGTGTAAACATCTTTCAACAAATCCTCGGTCGGCTCCCAGGCGCCGGCTTCTGCAAATGCGACTGCTTCGTCAATCTCTTTCGCGACGGCGCCTTCGACGGCCGCAAGGTCGGCCTCCGTC
>DASUFM010000273.1:0-5841 GCA_036274535.1 Blastocatellia bacterium | reverse complement strand
CTCGCTGCGCTCTATCAACAAATCATCGAGCGAGTGAGCGCGCTGCCTGGCGCGCGAATTGTCGGCGCGAGTAATCACCTGCCTATGTCGATAACAGGAGGCATATCTCTCATGCCGCTGAAAATCATTGGGCGCGGTGATTTCGACATGAATATCGGCGGAACCTATCGCATCGCTTCCGAGGATTACTTCCGCGCGCTCAACATTCCATTGCGCGAGGGCCGTTTCTTCGATGGGCGCGACACCGCCCAATCGCCAAAAGTAATGATTGTGAACGAATCGCTGGCCAAACACGCCTTTCCGAATGAAAGCGCGATCGGGAAACTCGTGGCCTATGGCAGAGGAGATTCGCAGTACGAAATCGTCGGCGTGGTCGGCGACAGCGACTTCATGGGCATGGGCGGCAATCTGGGACAGGAGGTTTACAGGCCGCTCAGGCAACGGCCATTTGGCGCGTTGCGCCTTGCGATCCTGACCTCTGTCGATCCCGCCTCAATGACCGGCGCCGTGCGCGAGGCGGTAAGAGAATGTGATCCTGATTTGCCGATTTATAACGTCAAAACGATGACTCAGATCGTCGCGGAAGCGTCGGCCCATCGGCGTTTCGCGATGCTCTCGCTTGGCGCATTCGCGCTGGCCGGGCTGTTGCTGTCGTCGCTGGGCGTTTACGGCGTAATGAGTTACATCGTCGAGCGACGCACGCATGAAATAGGCGTGCGAATGGCGCTGGGAGCGCAAGCGAATGACGTATTGAAACTTACGCTCTGGCAGGGGATGAAGCCGGTCCTGATTGGAATCCCGATTGGAATGGCGGCGGCGTTGGGATTGGCCATTCTGTTGGCGGAACTGTTGTATGGCGTCAGACCGTTTGATACGCCGACGTTTATGACGGTTCCTCCGCTGCTCGCTATCGTCGCTTTGCTGGCATGTTGGATGCCGGCGCGGCGGGCGGCGAAGGTCGATCCGATGATTGCGCTTCGTAATGAATAGGACGCATAGGACAGATAGGATATATTTGTCCTATCTGTCCTATCTGTCCTATCTGTCCTATCTGTCCTATCTGTCCTATCGTTAAGTTCTCGCCGCGTAATAACCCTGCCTGGCCCGGATGCGGAGGTCGGGTCGCCTGGGCGCGCGCACGGAAATCCGCCGGAACCTCCCGTCAGAGCCCTCAGCGGTAGAGTAGTATCCCAGCAGGTATTGGGCTCGCAGGTCGGATACGATCTGGCCGAAGGCTTCGTCTAAATCTTCGACGCCTTCAGGAAGGAACGCCGCTCCGCCGGTTCCCGTGGCCAGCGAGACCATGTCATCCTGCGCTCTGAGACTGATTTTGTTCAATCGGATGGATGGACCGCTCGGATTGATTGAATAGAAGAGGCACTCGGAGCGCTGTAATTCCTTCAACGCGTCGCGGACCGTATTTTTCGCGCTCAGCATATCTTCTCCGTCCGAGATCACGACGACAACGCGCCTGGCGCCTGGCGCGGCGGTCCTGCTCAAATATCGAGCCGCCTCGGCCACGGTGTCGAAAAAAGCGGTAGGCTCTTTGGTCGGCGCGATTCCCATCGCCGCCTGGATCGCTCCACCGACGCCCATCGCGCGAGACCGGACCAGTCTCGGCCTGATTCCGATAGTGAATATGGAGACCGCATCGTTGGGCTTGAGCGCCTCCTGCAGGAACCGTAACGCCGCCTGCCGCTCGAATTGGAAGAGACTGAAGACGCTGGCAGTAACGTCGAAGAGCAGCGCGATTTCGACCCGCGCCTCGCCCGGGTCGCCGAGAGAGACTATTTGTTGGAGAGCGCCATTCTCTTCCAACTGGAAATCCCTCGCGGTCAGATTGCGAACAGGCCGGCCCGCGGCGTCGGTGACCGAGACCGGCACCTCGACCAGAGTGGAGTCGATCCTGATGGTCTCTCCAACGTCCTGCGCCTCGGGCGCCTGAGATTTATGGAATCTTTTCGATTGCTGCGCAATGACGGATGAGTCCAGCGTCAGAGCGATCAAACAGGAAGAAATGAAAAGCGCGAAGAAGGTCGAGGATCGAAGATTGAAGATCGAGGATCGAACTGGCGACTTGATCTTCGATCTTCGATCATCCCTAAGAAAGGGCTTCAATTCTCGATCTTCGATCTTCAATCTTCGATCCTCGGTCTTCATAAACAGCTCCTCTCTTATTGAGTCGCCGCGGTATAACTGGTTCGACTGGCGCGAATCTGTATGCCGGGACGAGAAGTTTTGATTCGAAGTTCGTGACGTTTGCCGTCGCGGTTGTCGGGATAATAGGCCAGCGCGTAACTGGCCCGGATCTCTTCGGCCAGGGCCTTGAATATCGGCGAAAAGTCGCTGGCGTCGGCGGAGAAATCCTGCCCGCCGGTCGCCGACACGATGCGCGAGGCGTCGAGTGGAGTGATCACTCGAGTGCTCGAATCGGTAGGCGAGAGCGCGAAGGACGGCAGCGTGATTGAATAAATGGTCACGCCCGCGTCGTTGGCCCTGTGGATCAATTCTTTCCGATCGATGATGCTCGCGGAATCGAAACCGTCCGTGATGACGACAACGACGCGCCGTACAGGCCGCCCGTTGCGCGTCCGAGGCGCGTTCCGGTTGATCAGTGTAACGGCGCGGTCCAGCGCGTCGTATATGCGAGTCGAGCCTTCGAACCTGTCCATCCTTTCAAAGGCTCTGGCGATCTTGACTGGATCGGGGGTGAAATCCTGCGTGACTTTCACTTTATGATTGAATGTTAAAGCGGCGAATACGGAATCGCCCTTCATCAGGTCGGTGAATTTCATCGCGGCCTGCCGCAGCGTGGCCATCTCATCGAGCCTCAGACTGCCCGACAAATCGAGCGCGAAGACCACGGCGAGCGGGCGCGATAACGTGACTTTATCAGTCAATGCGAAGAAATTTATGGGCCGCTGCTGTCCGTCTTCAAAGACCTGAACCTCTTCGGGTCGCAAGTCGCGTATGTAGGCGCCGGACTGGTCGGTGGCCGTTACGTCAATCACCACCATGTCCGTGTCTATACGAATGGCAAATCCCGATCGCTTTGATTGCGAATCGCCCTGGGCGCCGGTCTGCTGCGGGCCCTGTGTGCTGGCCTGCTTATCCGTCTGCTTATCCGCCTGCTGCGCCAACGCAAGGAAGGCGGCGGTCATCGTCAGTCCCAGACAGAAAGCGGAGATGGTAATGCGAATCTTCATATATTCCCTTTCACTCAAACTGCGCGCATCGCGCGCCATTCACGGCCATCTCGGGATAAATTCATATTCGCCAATTGCGGCGCCAATCAATGGCGGCCGGCCTAAGCGGCTCAAGCCAGCTATGCGATTTTTGTGCCTCTCAACGACAACATCTCCCGTCCGTGTTCTATACTGATGGCTGTATGATTCGAATCAAATTCCACCGCTGGAATAAAGAAATTAAACGACCTGACCGGCCTGCAGGTCAACGCGCTCGCGGGTTTGTCGGAAGGTATATTGAAAAAAATAAAAATGGAGAAGGTAGAAGGGGATGGAGCTTATACAGACGAGACTTGAGGACGCGATTCGTCTGCGCGATTTCGCAGGATTGCGTGACGCGGTGGAAGGCCTGACGCCGTCGGATCTGGCCGATCTGATAGTCGAATTGCCTGCGGATCGGCAGGCGACGGCTTTTCGAGTCCTGCCGCGCGCCACGGCCGCGGCCACGTTCGAATATCTGCCGCACGACAAACAGGAAGAGTTGTTGAAATCGCTGGCGCAGGAAGAGGTCGCCGAGATCCTCAACGAAATGTCCCCCGACGACCGCACGATGCTGCTCGAAGAGTTGCCGGCGACCGTCACCAGGCAGCTTCTATCATTGCTCGACGAAAAAGAGCGGGCGGTCGCCGTCCAACTGCTCGGCTACCCCGAAAACAGCGTCGGGCGATTCATGACGCCGGAATACATAGCCGTCGGTCCTCATTGGACCGTGCGGCGAGTGCTCGATTACGTTCGCAAGCACGGCCGGGACAAAGAGACGCTCAATCTGATATATGTGGTGGACGACGACGGCGTGTTGATAGACGACGTTCGGATGCGGCGATTTCTATTGTCCGATCCGGAACAGCGCGTCAGCGACTTGATGGACAGGAACTTCACTTCGCTCAAGGCTACAGACGACCGCGAGACGGCGGTAAACGTCTTCAGGCAGGCCGACCTCGCGGCGCTCCCGGTAACGGATACCGAAGGCGTGCTGATCGGCATCGTCACGAGCGACGACATCCTCGACGTGGCCGAAGACCTGGCGACGGAAGACATACAGATGCTCGGCGGCTCCGAAGCGCTGGACGAGCCCTATATGCAGATCGCTTTCCACCGGATGATCAAAAAACGCGCAGGGTGGCTGGTGATCCTCTTCATCGGCGAGATGCTGACTGCGACAGCCATGAGCTTTTTCGAGAAGGAGATCGCCCGCGCCGTCGTGCTGGCGCTGTTCGTGCCGCTGATCATTTCGAGCGGCGGCAACTCCGGTTCGCAGGCAGCGACCCTGGTCATTCGAGCGCTGGCCCTGGGCGAGGTCACCCTGCAGGACTGGTGGCGGATTATGCGCCGCGAAATCTTCTCCGGCCTGGCGCTCGGCTCGATACTGGGAGGCATTGGCTTCATGCGCATCGCCGTCTGGTCGACCTTCTCCGACCTTTACGGGCCGCACTGGATGCTGGTCGCCATCACGGTAGGCGTGGCGCTGGTCGGCATCGTGATGTGGGGCGCGCTGGCCGGCTCGATGTTGCCTCTGGTCCTGCAGCGCCTCGGCTTCGATCCGGCTTCGTCTTCGGCGCCCTTCGTCGCGACGCTGGTTGACGTGACGGGGCTGGTCATATATTTCAGCGTGGCGGCGGTCATCCTGCGCGGAACATTGCTGTGATGGGCGATTTAAAGCTCTGGCCTGGGCGGCGCAAAATGGTTATAGTGTGCGGTCACAGCTGGTTCCCCAGGCTTCATTAGAATAGAGATGCGCCGGACGCCGCTCCCAACTATGATGCAACCGCGAACTAATAGTTTTTGAGAGAATAATGCGCCTGATGTGGCGCGAGTTGTTTACTCGCGCGTCATCGCCGAAAGCCGCGCGAGTAAACAATTCGCGCCACATCGTTATCGGCGTCCGGGCGCATTACTAATTCAAAAAATATTAGCCAATCACGCAGTTGAGATCGATTCCTCATATTGTAAAAGTGTTTGCCCCGTCGGGATACTATGCGGTAGGCCCGGAGAAAATCAGAGAGGAGAAATTCAATGACAGAAAGTAAATTGACGGGGATTCGCTTGCTCCGCAAAGGGCGCTCTTTTTTCTCATGCGCTCTTTTCATTTTGGGCATCGCAGCGCTTGTTCTACTTCCCGGTTGGACGCCCTCAGCGAAGACCCAGGAGCAGACAGTCACGCTCGACGTCTCGGTTATAGATCCCGACCCGGAAGCCTATGGGAGCCTGACAAAGGAGGAATTCGCTGTTTACGAAGACGGAGTGAAGCAGGAAGTAATTTCTCTCAGGGCCCAGGACGCTCCGTTCAGCCTGGGGATCGCCATTGACGCTTCGGGCAGTATGCGCGATCAATTGCCGTTGATGCAGAAAGTGGCGGTGGACCTGATCAGCTATATGGGCGCCGCCGATGAAGCCTTTGTCGCGGCGTTCACGGCCAGGTCTCAGGTGATTCAGGAGTTCACGGACGAACAACGCAATCTGGCGACCGCCGTCCGCCAAATCTACGCCAATGGATCCACATCGCTGTTGGACGCCATCGAGTCGACCGCCGGCTACGCTTATGAAAAAGGCAAGCATCGGCGCAAGGCTTTGCTGTTCATCACTGACGGGCTGGAGA
>DASUFM010000272.1:0-8307 GCA_036274535.1 Blastocatellia bacterium | reverse complement strand
GATCGTCGAATCGATCGTCACGGATCTGGACGGCAAGGCGGTGACCAACCGCGAGATCAGGATGCGCGCCGCTTTGATCGACTGGACATACGACAAGGGCGAATGGAAAGAGCGCGAAACCGATCCACAGGAATGCGTGATCAAATCCGGCGAAAACGCCACGCAATGCCGCTTCGAAACGCGCGAAGGCGGCCGTTACCGCGTCACGGCGCGAATATATGACGACCGCGAACGCCCGAACGAGACCGAATTGACCCTGTGGGTCGCTGGAGGCAAACAGCCACCGCAGCGCGATCTGGCGCAGGAGAAGGTCGAACTGATCCCGAGCGCCAAAGAATACAAGGTGGGCGATACCGCCGAGATTCTGGTTCAATCCCCGTTTTCCCCCGCTGAAGGCGTGCTGACGCTCCGCCGTTCCGGCCTCGTAACCAGCGAGCGGTTCTCTATGGATTCCGCTTCGCACACGCTGAAGATTCCGATCAAGGAAGAATATTTGCCTAACATTCACGTCCAGGTAGATCTGGCCGGAGCATCGTCGCGGCCGGACGATGAAGGCAAACCCGATCCGAAACTCCCTAAACGACCGGCGTTCGCTTCGGGAACGATCAATCTATCGATCCCGCCTGCGACGCGCAAATTGACCGTCGCCGCGACGCCGCGCGACAAAGAACTGGAGCCGGGCGGCGAGACTACGGTGGACGTTGAACTGCGCGACGCCGCGGGCAAGCCGGCGCAAAACGCCGAGGTCGCGCTGGTCGTGGTTGATGAGTCGGTGCTGGCGTTGTCGGGTTACAAGCTGGCCGATCCGCTCGACACATTTTATTTCCAGCGCGGCAATGACGTCAGGAATCACCATTTGCGGGAGCAGGTGCAGTTAGGCAAAGCGGATAGTTTGATCAGTCAGGTGGGGACAAAACAGTTATCAGACCTGGCTGGTTTCGCGCCCGGAGCTCCCCCTCCACCGGCGCCGCCATCGGCGGAGCCGGCGCCAATGATGGCGCGTAAGTCAAAAGCGGAATCGGCAGAAGCAGCCATAGCCATGCCTGAAGAACGCGAACAGGGGGGGGACGAGTCAATCCGCGCTCGAATAGACTTCAACGCGCTCGCATTCTTCGCCGCTTCGCTGCCGACCGACGCCGGGGGGCGAGCGAGCGTCAAAGTCAAACTTCCCGACAATCTGACGCGCTATCGCGTGATGGCCGTCGCCGTCGCGGGCGAAAAGCAGTTCGGCGCCGGCGAATCCACGATTACCGCTCGACTGCCGATAATGGCGCGGCCTTCGGCGCCGCGCTTCCTCAATTTCGGCGACAGGATCGAATTGCCGGTCGTAGTGCAGAATCAAACCGGCCAGCCGTTGCAGATCGATGTGGCCGTGCGTGCGGCCAACGCCCAATTGATAGAAGGCCAGGGGCGCCGCGTCACTGTGCCCGCGAACGACCGCGTGGAAGTTCGTTTCCCGGCTACGACGACGAAACCTGGAACGGCTCGATTCCAGATCGCGGCGGCGAGCGGCAAGTGGTCCGACGCTGCCGAGGTCAGTCTGCCGGTGTGGACTCCGGCCACGACAGAAGCCTTTGCGACTTATGGTGAAATCGACGCGGGCGCGATCATTCAACCGGTCAAGGCGCCTTCGGACGCGTTCAAACAGTTCGGAGGGCTGGAGATCTCTACATCGTCAACCCAGCTTCAGGCGTTGACCGACGCGGTGATCTACCTGACTCAGTATCCCTATGAATGCGCCGAGCAAATCTCGTCGCGAGTGCTGGCTATCGCGGCGCTGCGCGACGTTCTGGGAGCCTTCGACGCGAAAGGGCTGCCGAAATCCGACGAGTTGATCGCCGCAGTCGACCGCGACATGAAACGGTTGCAGGGGATGCAGAATTACGACGGCGGCTTCGGATTCTGGCGGCGGGGTGGCGAGACCTGGCCTTATCTGAGCATTCACGTGGCTCACGCGCTGCAGCGCGCGAAGGAAAAAGGCTTCAACACGCCTTCCGACACGCTCGAACGGTCGCAACAGTACCTGCGCAATATCGAACAACATATCCCGCACTGGTACAGCATTGAAGCGCGGCGCGCGATCGTGGCTTATGCGCTTTACGTTCGCAATCGAATGGGGGACCGTGACGCGGCAAAAGCGCGCTCGCTGATCGCTTCGGCCGGAGGAGTGGACAAGCTCTCGATGGAAGCCCTGGGCTGGCTGATGCCGGTCCTGTCGGGCGATGTGAATTCGCTGGCGGCGATTCGCAACCATTTGAACAATCGCGTCGAAGAAACCGCCGGCGCGGCTCATTTCACGACATCTTACAAAGACGGCGCGCAGGTCATGCTGCATTCCGACCGGCGCGCCGACGGGATCATTCTGGAATCGCTGATCGGCGACAGCCCGAAGAGCGATCTGATCCCGAAGATCGTCCGCGGCCTGCTCGCTCATCGCAAGGCGGGACGCTGGGAAAACACGCAGGAAAACTGCTTCGTGCTGCTGGCGCTGGACCGTTATTTCCAGACCTACGAAAAGGTCACGCCCGATTTCGTGGCGCGCGCGTGGCTGGGCGACGCTTTCGCCGGAAGCCAGGAATTCCGTGGCCGCACGACCGACCGCCATCAGATCAACGTGCCGATGAGTTATCTGATGGGTCAATCGGGCGCGCAGAACCTGACCCTGAGCAAAGAAGGCGCGGGCCGTCTCTACTACCGCATAGGGATGAATTACTCGCCGACCGGTTTGCAGCTTAAACCCGCCGATTACGGATTCACGGTCAAGCGCGTCTATGAAGCGATCGACGATCCGAACGATGTGCGCCGCCAGGAGGACGGAACGTGGCGCATCAAGGCCGGCGCGCAAGTTCGCGTGAGATTGACGATGGTGGCGACCGCTCGCCGTTATCACGTGGCGCTGGTCGATCCGCTGCCCGCCGGTTTCGAAACGCTCAACCCGGAGCTCGCGATCACGGGCCGCATCCCGCAGGACCAGAACGATCAGACGCAGAGCTATTCACGATGGTTCTGGTGGAGACAATGGTACGAACATCAGAACATGCGCGACGAACGTGTCGAGGCTTTCACGTCGCTGTTGTGGGACGGCGTTTACAACTATTCATATGTGGCGCGGGCGACGACGCCCGGCGTGTTCGTCGTTCCGCCGTCGAAGGCCGAGGAAATGTACCATCCGGAAACTTTCGGCCGCGGGGCGACGGATCGTGTGGTAATTCAGTAGAAATTCCAACCGCAAGGACACAAAGGACCGCAGAGAAAGACTATCTCTGCGATCCTTTGCGTCAGTTGCAGCCTTTGCGGTTGAACTATTCGTAATAGACTTTCAACGCAGCCGTCTGCGCGTCGCGCAATCCGATTCCGTTTTTCTCAGCCGCGGCGCGACAATCTTCGAATTCGGGCGAGGCGTTCATAACTCGTCCATCTTTCGCGCGCGAGATCTTGATCCTGATCGGCCCATACTCGGTTTCGACGGTGACGAATTCCCTCGTCAGAATTTCGCGATGTTCATTTCTGTAGCGCACGCCGAGCGTGGTGGTTTCGCGGAAGATCAGGTCGCACATACGCTCCCGGTCCGCCGGCTCGCAGAGCAGCGTCAGGAGCACGCCGGGGCGATTCTTTTTCATCTGGGCGGGCGTGTAGAAGATGTCGAGCGCGCCGGCTGCCAGCGCCTTTTCCATCAGGTATCCGAAGACCTGCGCGTTCAGGTCATCGATGTTGGCTTCGATGACTGTCACGGTGGTTGGCGTGCGGTCCGCGTCTTCTTCCAGTTCGCCTATGATGGCGCGGAGCGCGTTCGGGAACTTCGGATAATCGCGCGTCCCCGCGCCGTAGCCAATCTTTTCGATTCTCATCATCGGCGCCGGGCCGTAGCTTTCAGCCAGAGTCGAAATGATCGCCGCGCCGGTCGGCGTAACCAGTTCCCCCTCGACGTCTTTTGAATAGATCGGGACGCCTTTTAGAAGCTCGGCCGTGGCCGGGCCGGGCACAGGGTAAGTTCCGTGCGCGCATTGGAAAGTCCCCGATCCTACGTGCAGCGGCGAAGAGATGATCCGCTCGATCTTCAGGGCGTCGAACGCGACGCAGGCGCCGACAATGTCGACTATCGAATCGATCGCGCCGACTTCGTGGAAATGAACCGATTCGACAGGGATGCCGTGGATCTTCGATTCGGCCTCGCCTATGCGCTGGAAGATCGTTTGCGCGCGCCCTTTGACCCATTCGCGGAGATTCGACGAAGAAATTATCTTTTTGATTTCCGAGAGCGAACGGTGATGGGAATGCGAATGATGATGATCGTGATGATGATCGTGAGAGTGAGCCGCGGCGGTCAGATGAACGTCGAACTTCGCGGCGGAAATCCCACTTCGATCGACCCGATTCAGGCTCAGTTCGTAGCCTTCGACGCCGAGTTTCAGCAACTCGCTTCGCAGCGATTCGAAATCCAGCCCGCAATCGAGCATCGCGCCGACGAGCATGTCCCCGCTCGCGCCGGCGAAACAGTCCAGATAAAGAGTTCTTGCCATGCCTACAATTCTACACCGCCAACCCTGCTCTGCCCCTGCTCTACCCCTACTCTGCCTCTACTCTATAGGCTACGACTCGTCCTCACCGACCTCGATTTCCATTCGCAGTAGCGCGGAACTGAGCGTCTTTCCCTGCGGATCGGCCTTTAACGAAACAGCGCCGCCGCCGCCCAGGCTGTGATGCAGCAGAAAATTGAGCGCGTTCAGATTGGGCAGTTCGTAGCGTTCTACCTCGCCTTTGCAGATTCCGGCGAAATGCCGTTTGACGCGCTCGGCGGTCACTTCGCGGACCAGAATCGGGTAATGCTCCGGTTTGAGCGCGATCAGGCCGACGTTAGCCGTGTCGCCCTTGTCGCCCGACCTTGCATGAGCGATCTTGATTAATTGCGTTTTCATAAGAATATCGTCCACAAAGCCACACAAAGAATACACGAAGAATGATCTTTTTTCGTGTTCCTTCGTGCGCCTTTGTGGATGGTCCGCATCATTTTATATCGTAGCTTTTGCTTTTGCCGGTTCGATCGTTGGTCACGGTGAAGCTTCGCTTCGCCGCGTCGACGGAGACGCGGATCATATTCGCCGCGTCGTTTTGTTCATCGAGGTTTGCGATGAATTCTTCGGGCGCGTTATTTTCGTCGCCGCTCTTGACGTTGCGATGAACCTGCCACAAGTCTTTCAGATTGGGCAATGAGCGCAGTCTTTTGACAGTTTCGGGATCGCCGCCTTTGCGCGGGCCGTTGTTCATGATCGCGACCATCGGCTCGATGGCGCCCAGCAACGCCGGGTTATTACTGATGCTGAGGCCATGATGAGCAACTTGATAAAGCGCGACCTTGCCGACCATGTCCTGCGGGCAGACCAGTTTATGTTCGATATTCCAGGTCAGGTCGCCGGTATCCAGAAAATTGAACGCTCCGTGGCGCAGCAGGAAGGCGACGCTGCGCGCGTTGTCTGACTTATCTTCGGGCTGCTCCATGGCGCCGGCGCAGGCGGGGTTCGGCTCGATAGCCGCCCGCTTACTCGTCACGGTCTCGCCACGCGAGGCGAGGACCTGCAGAAAAACCGGCGGCGCGTTCGGCGTTTGCTTCAGCCTGATCGAACTGCCCGGATTGAGCGTGATCGTCCGGTCTTTTGCGGCGGCGCGATAGGCCGCGTATTTCGCGGCGAAATCCTTGTCTTCATCCAGAGAAGACATGGGGCCGTGATCGTAAAATTTATTGATCATGACCAGTTTCGCCAGTTCGGGAACGCCGCCGTAATGGTCGGTGTGGTAATGAGTCACGATCAGGTGATCGATCGCCGTCACTCCGGCCGCTTTCATGGCTTTTTCGATGCGCTTCGCGTCGCGGCCCTCGAAGCCGGGCCAGCCCGCGTCGACCAGGATGGATTCGCCCGCCGGCGTGACGATCAGGGTCGCCGCGCCGCCTTCGACGTCGACGTAGAAAATGTCGAGCGTGCGCCGAGCGGTCTCGGATTTCTGAGCGATGACCGCGCTCGTCGAGGCGGTCAGTAAAACAATGAGGATCAGCAGTCGGAATTTGTTCATCTTGTTTTTCCTCCGATCTACAAATTAGGGGCCTCAGTTGGGAGTGGATTGTACTACTTCTTCAACATCTGATTTACGCCTGACCAGTTTGTACGCGTAGTAAATCAACAGCCCGGCGAGCGCCGCGAGAGCCGTGTCGCGGGCTTCCTTCATGGAACTGTGCGCGAGCAGCCAGGCGCTCAAGCCCAGCGCGGCGATCGAGACGGCGACGCCCGCCGGCGCCTTGAACTGCGCTTTGAATCTCATCTCCCGTTCGTCGCGGCGGCGCAACACGATGAGCGCCGCGCAGGTCGCAACGTACGCCAGCAGCCGCGCGATCACGCTGATCGTCAGTGAGGAGATGAATTTCGATGAAACCGTCAGCGCCATCATCAGCGCGGCGGTCACGATGATGGCCACGTGAGGCGTATGGAAGCGCGCATGCGTGGCGGCGAAAATCTTCGGCAATTCGCGGGCGCCGGCCATTGCGAATGGCAGCCGCGCGGCGGATAGGATCACCACGATCAGATTGCCGACGATCGAAACGGCGACGCCCGCCGTGACCACGCTCGCGCCGGCAGGCCCCATGAAAAGTTCGCTGGCGCCGGCCAGCGGGCGCCGCGACTCGGCCAGCCCCGGGAACGTCCCGATACAGACGATCTGGATCAGAATATAAATCACGGCCACCACGACCAGCGAGATCAGAATGGCGAACGGCACATTGCGCTGCGGGTCGCGCGTTTCGCCCGCCGGGATCATCGCCATCTCGAATCCCGTAAACGCATAAACCAGCAACAGCACGGATTTCGAGAACGAAGAGACCTCCGGCGGCGCCGGCGCCGAAAAATTCCCGATATCCAGAAAGAACAGCCCGGCGCCGATGAATAACACGAGAGGGATCAATTTGCCGACGGTGAAAACGTCGCTGAAGAGCGCCGCGTTGCGCACGCCGACGACGTTGACGGACGTAATCGCCACAACGATGGCGATGATGGCGCCCGCGCGCAGCCACCCGGCGCCGATCCCCGGATGGAAATAGCCCAGATAATCGATCAGCAGATTGCAGTTGGCCGAGAAAGCCGTCAACCGCGCCAGCCATATCAACCATCCGACCTCGAAGCCGGCCACGGAACCGAAGGCCTCGCGCGCATAAAGATAAGGCCCTCCGGTGTCGTTGAAACGGCTGCCGACTTCGGCGAAACAGAGCACGATCAGCGCCACCACCAGCGCGCAGGCCGTGAATGCAATCAGGCTGTAAGGTCCGATCAATTTGTAGACCTGTGACGGCAGACCGAAAATCCCAGCTCCGATCACCCCATTAATTGTCACCGCGACCAGATCCCAGCGGCGGATTCCGCGAACCAATCCCTTCTGCATTGTCTGCGTGGATTCTCCTATTAAAAATCGCCTGTGAGTATTGCGCTTGATTGATATTCTTGAATGACTCGCGAATGATAGGCGAGGGGAACGGAAATCAAAAGGCTAAATCGGAAATCGCTGGAGGGCGCTTCCTTTGCTATAATTCGCCATTCCAACAACACTTATATTTATTTTGAGAGAATGCCTGATATGACCAGACCAAGCGCAGGAGCCGAATCCCTGGCTCAGGATTTTGAAGAAAAGATTCGCCTGATGGCCTCCGAGAGCATCGACGCCAAACGCCGCTTCTTCGACCAGGCGAGCCAGGACCTGGCCAGCGCCGCGCGAATGATCATCGAATCGATGCGCGCCGGAGGCAAGCTGCTGATCTTCGGCAACGGAGGCTCCGCCGCCGACGCGCAGCATATCGCCGCCGAACTGGCGTTCAAGATGGGGCGCGAACGCGATGCGCTCCCCGCGCTGGCTCTGACCACCGACACGTCGCTGCTCACGGCGATCAGCAACGACCGCTCCTTCGATTTCGTCTTCGCGCGCCAGATTCAAGCCGTCGGACGGAAAGGCGATATCGTCCTGGCCATTTCAACCAGCGGCAATTCAACGAACGTGATCGAGGCCGTCAAGCAGGCGCGCGAAATGGGCATCCAGACGATCGGCCTGCTTGGAGCGGGCGGAGGCAGGGCGCACGCAATGGTCGATCTGGCGCTGATCGTCCCGCACAACGAGACGCCGCGAATTCAGGAAGTCCACATCGCGGCCAGTCATATTATTTGCCAGTTGATCGAGGATGAGTTATGCCCAGGCTATTGATTCTTGCTCTGTCTATATTGGCCATTTCCGCTATGGCTCAGACGCCGCAATCCCCTCCCAAATTTAAGGGGCGTC
>DASUFM010000271.1:0-7087 GCA_036274535.1 Blastocatellia bacterium | reverse complement strand
TACGCTCGACGCGAATGATCGGGCCAGCAATCGAGCGTCCGGGTCATTGATATTCAATCTCGAGAGCAGGATGTCGGGGTTGAAAATGAGCGTCGCGGCCGCGCCCAGGTTCCACGCGGCGGCCACGGCAAACAGTATCCTGTCATAGGCCTCGCCGGTCGAACCAGTCTTCAACATGCGATGAAAATATCCTCTCCCTTAATTTTGACATCGTAAGTACGAACGCGCAGCGAAGGGACCATCTCGCATTCGCCGGTCTTCAGATTGAAATCGAAACAATGCCAGGGGCAGAAGACTTTGCCGCCGTCCATAAAGCCTTCGGACAGCGACGCGCCGCGGTGCGGGCACATGTCACTGATCGCAAAATATTCGCCGTTGAAATTGAACAGGGCGATGTCCTCTCCGGCCCCCTCGACCACACATCCGGCTCCCGGAGGAACATCGCCAATTGAGCCCACCCGGTAATACGTCTTTTCTTCATTATTCGTCGCGTCAGAATTTGTATCCGTCATAGGCGCCCGATTATGTAGAATCGGCCGCCGCGATTCAATCCAGGAATCGCCGCGACGGCTTTTAAGTCTACACGGATTTTGTTTGCAATTTGCCAGGACATATCCAACAATAAAAGCCCCCATAGAAGTCGCGGACCACAGCCATGACAATCAGATCTTTGATCATCAGTTGGCCGTGACTGCTCAAGCGAAACGACAATCAAATCCATAGGAGAACGACACAAACCTATAGGAGAAAGATTATGAAGAAGATCATCGTTTTGACATTCACACTTTTGCTCACGATCGCATTCGCCTCATTTTCGACTTCCCTGGCTTATCAGGAAGGCGAGATGATGATGAAGAAGAAGACCGACAGACCGGCTAAAGCCGCCGCGGCGCCGAAATCGGACTCGGATATTCAGAAATGCATCGCCGACAAATTCGCGGCGTCGAAGGTCATTACTAACGGGGCGGCGACGGTCACAAACGGCGAGGCGACCCTGACCGGCGCCGCCAAAAGCGCTGGCGCCAAGGGCGGCGCGACAAACCAGGCCAAGTCCTGCGGCGCCAAAAAGGTGACTAATAATATAACTACGCCTCCACCCGCCACGTCCAAGACAGGCGGTAAGAAGGTTGCGCCTTAGAATAAACGCATTTACATGTCGCAGGCTTGAAGAGTTTTATCCAGCCTGTAAAATCGGGGCCGTCCCGCGAATCAGACCTGGCAGGACGGCCCCTTTTCATGACTTTGAGTTGTTGTGAGTACCCAAACTTTCAAAATCGTTACGCTGCTCTCGATCGCCACGCTTGTCGCCGTAACCCTGCATTGGTTGATTGGCCTGGCGCAGCGGCGCCTTGCGCTCAGGTTCGCCCCCAAGCTTAAACCTGACGACGGCGAACCCCCTTCACTGAGGCGGTTACTGGTTGATTGGACTAGCAACGCGCTGCGCGCGCTGATCTGGCTTCTTTACGCCGCATTTCTGATCGGCGTATTGCCGCAAACCAACGCGCGTTTCAGAGGCGTGAGCGGAATATGGCGTGATGTGCGCGACAGCCTTGCCAGGTCGAACATCAGCCTCGTCAACCTGATTATCGTAATCGTCGGGACGATCTTCCTGATGCGTTTCGCATCAGCGTTGATCAAATCGATCTTCGAACTCTTTGAACGCGGGGCGGATGAGCCGGCTTCGCGGCGCCGCTTGCAGACACTCTCGACGACCTTTCGCGGCATAGCGCAAACAGTCGTCCTGTTCATTGGCCTGATGGTTTTCCTGAGGGGGCTTAATATCGATATCACCCCCATACTGCTTAGCGCCAGCGTCCTGGGCATCGCCGTCGGCCTGGGCGCTCAGAGCCTGATCAAGGATTTCTTCGCGGGCTTCCTGATCCTGCTCGAAGACCAGTTCAGCGTGGGCGACACCGTGAAGATCGGCGAGACTACCGGGACAGTTGAGCAACTGACGCTGCGCGTGACTCGCATTCGCGCGCTGGACGGATCGCTGACCATGGTTCCCAACGGCAGTATCGGCCCCGTGGTCAATTATTCAAAAGGCTGGTCGCGCGTCGTTCTCGACGTCGATATAGATTACAAAGAGGACGTCGACCGGGCGATGCGGGTAATGCTCGAAACCGCAAAGCTGATGAAAAAAGATAACGGCGCCGACATCATCGAAGAGCCGGCGATGCTCGGCGTGGATAAACTCGGCGTCACCGGCATTACGCTTCGTTTAGTGGCCAAGACGGCGCCCAATAAACAAGCCGACATCGGCCGCGAACTCCGCCGCCGCCTCAAACTCGCCTTCGATCAGGAGGGCATAAAGACGCCGCGACCGCCTCATCAAGTGGTGCTGTCCCCGCTGTTTGAAGAAAGACTGAGGGACAGAGGGACGGAGGATCGAGGATAGAGGATAGAGGATAGAGGATAGAGGATAGAGGATCGTCATCTTCCATCTTCCATCCTCTGTCCCTCAGTCATTTCTTCAGCAATTCCCTTACCAACTTCAAATCCTCCCAGGCCTCGCGTTTTTTTTCGGCGACGCGCAGCAGATAGGCCGGGTTGAAGGTCGGCAGGATCGGTATCTCGCGGTCATTCAGGAGCAGTGTGAAGACCTGGCCGCGCAAATCCGAAATAGTCTTCTTCGATCTAAGCAGCGTCTGGGCGGCGAGCGCGCCCAGGGCCATGATAACGCGAGGGTTGACTGCCAGAATCTGCCGCAGCAGGAACGGGCGGCAATCCTCTATTTCCTCGACGGAAAACTTCCGCTCGCCCGGAGGAATGCATTTGATCACGTTGCAGAGGTAACATTCCGCGCGCGCCAGGTTGATTGCCGCCAGCATCCTGTTCAGCAACATTCCCGCCGGGCCCTGAAAGGGCAGTTCCGATTTGATGTCGTCAACTCCCGGCCCTTCGCCGATGATCATCAGATCGGCCTGCGGCGGCCCCTCTCCGAAAATGACCGGCATCCCTCTCTTGCACGCGCCGCAAACCGGACTGGCCTTCACGTCGGCCAGGATTTTCGCGAGCGAATCCCCAGAGGGAACCTCTATCGTTTCGACTCGCGCGCCCGCTTCGTCATTCAGCAGATCGCCGAATAATAACCCCGGTTGCCCCGGTTGCGCGCCTGATTGTCGCTCATCACCTTTAGCCATATTCACTCTGACAGTAAGGCGCCACGGCATAGCAAGGCAAATAACGCTCCGCCGGCCGTCGATATTGCGCGGCAAGATCTTTAACCATTTCATTTGCGCGGGCGATTTTCATCCATATCCGTCCGGCGGCGAGCTTGACAGATCAAATCGCGCTGAGTAAGATGCGCATTCGTTTCAGGGGCGTGTAGCTCAGCTGGGAGAGCGCCGCGTTCGCAATGCGGAGGTCAGGGGTTCGATCCCCCTCACGTCCACTTAAGCTCTTTAAAAGTTTTTACCGCCTTGCTCCTCAGTAGCTCAATGGCAGAGCATCCGGCTGTAAACGGATGTTGCAGCTTCCATAGGCGACTGTGGTTGAAAAACCGGGTGAACTCAGGGGACCCTAAACCGGCGCAAACCGGCATGGCAATCCTGAACGAAGCCTGCCGAAACGGCTTGTGGCTTAGGATTTAATTCTTGAGGCGCAATGTAGGCAGGAACGCGCAGAGACTAAGGGTTGAGGAGCCAAACCAATAAGACCCTAAATAGCGCCCGGCAACTTTCATAGGAAACATAGGAAACATAAGAAAGTTGATGAGATAGTCCGCTCCTGTGTGAAAACATAGGGTTATGCGTAACCGGAGGGTTGTAGGTTCGAGTCCTACCTGAGGAGCCAACATCTTTTAAAATGAAAAAAGCCGCGCTCGCGGCTTTTTTATTTTTGATAAGAGTTAAATTCACACGCAAGCCAGTTTTTCCCCATTCTGTTAAAGAGATGTCACAGATTGATCGGCGATTGATCATCGACGCTTCCGAAGTCGGCGAGTTCGTTTACTGCGCCAAGTCCTGGTATCTGAAGCGCAGCGGCGAAATCCCCCAGAGTTCGCAGCTGAAGAGCGGCATAGCCTTTCACAAAGAACACGGAGCGACGGTTTCGCTGGCCGTCCGCCTGCGCAAGGCGGGACAATGGCTTGCGCTGATAGGATTTCTCCTGGTCGTTGTGATGGCTTTGGTCCGGTTCAGCAGGTGATGTCGAAATGGATCAATCAATAATCTCCACAGTTCCGTTTGGCGCGCTGCTGCCGCTCGCGGTCGGCCTGCTCGCGGCCGGAATTCTTCTGCTCGCTGTATCAAGACGATTCGGGCGGCAAAGCGGCTTGCCGCGGGGCGAAATTGTTTATGAAGACGCTTCAGGCCAGGCGGAGGAGCAGTTCATTTCAAAACGGCTGTTGATGGCCGGGAAGCCTGACTACCTGGTAAAAGATCGCAACGGCGATCTGATCCCGGTCGAGGTGAAATCGTCGAACGCTCCGCGCGCGGGACGGCCCTACGAATCACACCTGATGCAACTCGCCGCTTATTTTCTGCTGCTCGAAGACGTCTTGCAGCGACCCGTCCCGTATGGCCTGATTCGCTACCGTAATCGAACGCTTCGAGTCGCCAACACCGACGAATTGCGCGCGCGGCTAATGGAAGTGATCGCCCAGATGCGCAGGTTGATGACTCGCGACGTCGCGCGCCGCAACCACAATCGAGCGCAACGCTGTTCCCGCTGCTCGATGGCCCACGCCTGCGACGAACGTCTGGTCTGACACCTGTTTAGGAAATATAGCCACAGAGAAAGACAAGGGGACAAGGAGAAGGGGAGACAGAGGGGAAATCCCCTTGCCCCCTTGCCCCCTTGTCCTCTTGTCTCTCTTCCTCTGTCGTTCTGTGGCTAAAATTCTTCACCCGGTATGAAGGAGAGCGAAATGGATGTTAAGGATGTTTTCGCGGCGGCGGAGTTTTCCAGCGAGAAGATGCGGAAGGTCAACCTTTTCGAGACGAAGAATTTTTTCTGCGACGTTTATTGCCTGGAACCCGGGCAGGAGCAGAAGGTACATGCGCACGCCGTCGAGGATAAAATCTATTATGTGCTCGAGGGGCGGGGGGTATTTGTTGTCGGAGATGAGACGCAGGAATTGGGCGAGCGCCAGATCGTGATGGCGCCCGCGGGAGCTCCGCACGGCGTGAAAAATTCCAGCGACCGGAAACTGACCCTGCTGGTGTTTATGACGCCGAATCCGAATTTCACATAAAGCGCGGTAATACAGTACGGGGAGCTGACGCCCCCATACTGTTGCGCCGGTCAGGAGCCGAAGCCGAGCTTGCGGAACAGGCCGAGGCCTCCCCAACTCTCCGCTTCCTCATCTTCCGCGACTTCAGCGGCTACACTGAAGACGCGTCGCGACGGCAGTTCGACGGCGGAAAGCACCCCGGTCAAATACGCGCCCGTGTCGACGCATATCAGACTGTCGCGGAGCCAGACCTCTCCGCGTTCGCCGAAGATCATTCCCGTGATCGTGTGCCCGAAAACGACCGTCTTCTCGCCGTATTCAAGGAAAAATCGGCGGTTGCGGGCCCAATAAATCTCTGGGCTTTCGGGAGCTTCACGCGGATGCAGAAACTCTCCGTCATCTCTTTCCGGCAATGACGCATGGACGTAAATGGCGTTTTCGTCCTCGTACCAGGTGGGCAGAGAGGCGAGAAAATCCCAGTGCTCTTCGGGCACGTCACATTCGCCTTCATCGTCCATATAACTTTGGAGGGTCTCGATGCCGCCGTTGTAATACCATAGCTCGGCCTGTTCGCCTTCGGGGTGCGAGAGCGCGGCCAGCATCATGGCTTCGTGATTGCCTCTGAGGACAATTACGTTGTTCGGCGCCTGTCGTTTGAGTTCGATGGCGCGCGCCACCACGCCGCGCGAGTCCTCTCCTCGATCCACCAGATCTCCTATCAGGATAAGACGATCTTCCCCCGCGCGGTATTCCATCTTCTCCAGCAGGAGATTGAAAAGCTCGAGTTTGCCATGAATGTCGCCGACGACTAAAGTTCTCATACGTTACTTAATCTATAGAATCATTGATCGCGCGATCGAAAGTTCGAGCGGAGAGAGCCATTATTGCTCAAAAGGCTTTCAAAAGAAAAATCGAAAAGTTATGATGGCGCAATGCCACCGGCTTTAACCATCGCCAATCTCCTCACGATTTTAAGGTTGATACTGATACCTGTTTTTGTCACCGCTCTTTATTATCAGCAGTTTAAGTGGGCGCTGGGTGTCTTTTTCGCGGCCGCGGTTACGGACGGACTTGATGGGTTGGTCGCTCGGAGTTTTAACCAGAAAACGCAACTCGGGGCGATTCTCGACCCGATGGCTGACAAGTTGCTGCTGGTGACGGCTTTCGTTATCCTCTCGCTGCCTCGATTCACTCTGACCGCCCCGATCCCATTCTGGCTGACCGCGGTGGCGATCAGTCGTGACGCCATAATCGTGTTGGGCGCGGCAGTCATCAACATGACCACGGGGTTCAGCCGGTTTCGTCCATCAATACCAGGCAAATTGAACACCCTGGTTCAGATCGTGATGATCGTTTTTTTTCTCGTGGCCAATGCTTTCGACGCCTTCGGGTTGCTGGCGAAATATCTGCCGATAGTCTATTACGCCACGCTCGCGATGGCGGTATTTTCCGGACTTCACTACATAGCCCACATCAACAGGCTGATGAATGAAGACCAGCCTGAAGTTCAGGAAGACGATCAACAGTGAAAGAATCGAACTCCCAGCCAGAGCAGCGACAGGCGCGAAACCCGCTCGAATGGATGCGGTGGGTTCCATTCGCCATTCTGGTTCTGGTCGTCTGCGCCGCGGTTTTCATTGGCGCCCGTATCATATTGGTTCCAATGCTCTGCTCTCTGGCCCTGGCCTATCTGCTGGCGCCGGTCGTCGCATGGTTCGAAAGGCGCGGATGGTCCCGCTCGTCTTCTGTCCTCCTGACCATCAGCGGCGCCACAATGATCCTGGTCCTGATTCTTATCTTTATCCTGCCTGGTTTTTGGGGACAGTTGCTGAAAACCTATGACCAGGCGCGCGGACTTGTGGGAGACAAGGCGCACGTTGATGCCATGCTGGAGAAGATAAAACCGATCAG